>LJCR01000367.1 GCA_001399705.1 Kouleothrix aurantiaca | reverse complement strand
CATTTATAAATTATGGTTGTTCTATAGCAGCTCAAAAGCTCATTCGTATTGGGCCTCATTGCAATATTGGAACATATGTAATCATGATGGACAACGACTTTCACCGTCTCGAACCCGAGCGGCGCACTGAACAGCCGGATTCTGCGCCAATAATTCTTGAGGAAAACGTTTGGCTTGGCGCTCGTGTCATTGTTCTTCGGGGTGTGACTATTGGTGCAGGAAGCGTCATTGGGGCCGGTAGTATCGTCTCTCGTGACATTCCGCCACGATCTCTTGCTGTTGGCGCACCAGCACGAGTAATTCGCAAGCTTTAAATATTTTTGGCAAGGAGGCGGAAGTTATTAATGTTTAAAGTTAGTGTTGTTATACCTACATATAATAGAATAAACCGTTTAAAGAAAGTTCTTAAAGCATTTGAAGATCAAATTTTCGACAAAAATGCTTTTGAGGTCATTGTAGTTTCAGACGGTTCTACAGACGGAACACATGAAACAATTAGTGAACTGAAAACAACATACCATTTAAATCTACTAATACAAATAAATCAGGGGCCTGCAGCAGCAAGAAATTTAGGGCTTGCTAAGGCGTTAGGTGAATATATTCTTTTCGTTGATGATGACGTTATGCCAACACCGAAACTAATAGTCGAGCACATGCGTGTTCATGATGAACAAGGCAAGAATATTGTTGTTCTTGGGCCAATGTTGACACCACAAGAATTCAATATGTCGCCGTGGGTTCGGTGGGAGCAAGCAATGCTAGTGAAACAATATCAGAGCATGCAAAATGGTCACTGGCAGCCAACAGCTCGTCAGTTTTATACAGGTAATACCTCGTTGCAGCGTAGCCATTTACTAGAAAGTGGAGGTTTCGATCCCAAATTTAGGCGTGCTGAAGATGTAGAACTTGCATATAGACTAAAAAACAGAGGCCTTCAATTCGTTTTTAATTCAAAAGCAATCGGTTATCATTATGCTGAGCGAAGCTTTCCATCCTGGATTGAAACACCATACATTTACGGGAAAAACGATGTCATTTTTGCTCGCGACAAGCAACAAATTTGGTTGCTACAAGCGGTTTTCGAAGAATTTCGGACGCGAAATCTTCTTATTCGCTTCCTAGTTCTTATTTGTTTAGATCGTATACCTCTGAGCAATTTTATAATTCGCATCTTGCAAATCCTTGCTCAGCAAAGTGACCAGTTAGGATTAGAAAAAATCGTCCAAATGACACACAGCGCAATATTTAATCTCCGTTACTATCAGGGAATATCCGACGAATTAAATGGTCGAAATAACTTTCTTAAACAGGCAGAATAATATGTTTGATAGATTTAAACAAGATGCATACCGGTGGTCTGTCTATCATCCACGTTACAATTTAACCGACATCTCTCAACTGTCAGCATGGCTAATCGTACAGTTCCTAATTCAACACCTGCCTTTGCGCGCAATGGCATGGTTTCGCTTCGGTTCATGGTGTCACCAAAAACATATACCGTTTTTACCTGGGCATGTTCAACGCCGCATTTACCGGCATTATGGTCTAGAAATAGTTATTGGTGCAGATATAGATGGGGGATTATATATACCGCATCCTATCGGAACTGTTATAGCGCCAAAACGAATAGGTTGCAACTGCAGTATCATTGCATCTACAACAATAGGAATGCGCAATAAACAAGAATTCCCCACAATTGGCGATAATGTTTTCATAGGCGCTGGTGCTCGAGTTTTAGGTGGCGTTTTCATAGGAAATAATGTAAATATTGGTTCTAATGCTGTTGTGATTCATGATATTCCCGAAAATTCAACTGCAATTGGAATACCTGCTAAAATAATCCGATAATATATAATTCTATCAGCTTACTTATCTTATCTAATGTGTCAATGATTTGACCAGCGACTAGTGGTGAGCCACAGTAGCTCTTTGGCAGTGCTATTGACCGACGACTGGAGAGTGAGCAGCGTGTGCGTGGAGAAATTGCAGCTTAGGAAACAGCACGAAATACCGCAAAGGGAACGGTGAATTGGCGTTTTACAACCGAGACGGCACGCAAGAAATTGCGTCGTCTCTATCCCTCAAAACCATAGTAGCGAGCCACTAGAGAGCCAGCATCGAGTTGCCGACAAATTACTTGCAAGAGAGAACGCGATGAGTTGGCGTTTTACAACTGAAACAGCACGCAAGAAATTGCGTCACCTCTACCCATCAAAACAATAGTAATGGTTACTGAGCACTGAGCTCATTGTCAGGCTCGTTCAGAAGCCCGGATACCGACTTCACTTTTACTGATGTTAGCGACGTGGAGCAACAGGGACAGCACAAATCCGTTCGCATCAACAAATAGTTGCCGACTGCGACGCTTAATTTTTCCCGCGTCATACTCACTATTGCCTCAACTCCAGTAATCTTGATTCTCTGAACGCCTTACCAATGTTTGAGTATCAAATTTTGAAAAACATCTACCAAAAAAAATTGGTAGTCTACCCGCTGGTTGTTGATGTATCATGCCCATCGCAAACTGAATGTAAGGAGGAGACGATGGGCACACGCACATTGGTATCACCACACAGCTTTTGCTGGAATCCCGACTGTCGCGCATACGCTCAGCTCAAACTCGGCAACATCCGTAAATTCGGCCGCACGCCAGCAGGCGTCCAACGCTATCAATGTCGTTTGTGCGGCCACACGTTTGGATAATGTCTCAGGAAGTGGTGTAGATTCAGCGGCGGCTTGACAGGCTGGCCACCTGGTGGTTTCGTGGGTGTGCTGAAAACTCACGAAAGGAGACCATCAGATGGCCGCCGCTACAGTATCAGTCTTGGACGAACTGCGCAAGCTGGGCGTGGAGCTCGACCCGGATTTCCTGCGTCAGGCGATCGCACTGGTGATGCGCCTGCTCATGGACGCCGAGGTGCAGACACTCATCGGTGCCGAGCGCTATCAGCGCACTGAGGAGCGTACCACCTACCGCAACGGCTATCGTGAACGGAATTGGCAAACCCGTGTCGGCGATGTTGCGCTCCAGATCCCCAAGCTGCGTGACGGTTCCTACTTTCCCAGCTTTCTCGAGCCACGCAAACGTGCTGAGCGGGCGCTGCTCTCGGTCATTCAGCAGGCATATATCGAGGGTGTCAGCACCCGCAAGGTCGACGAGCTTGTCCAGGCGCTCGGCCTGAGTGGCATTGACAAAAGCGCAGTCTCGCGGATCTGTCACGAGCTCGATACTGCGGTCACGGCCTTCCGTACCCGACCGCTTGAAGGCGCCTATCCGTATGTCTGGTTCGACGCGTTGTATCTGAAAGTGCGCCAGAACCATCGAATCGTCTCGATGGCTGTCGTGATCGCCATTGGCGTGAAGGAGACCGGCGAACGAACCATCCTGGACCTGGATATCGGCGCCAGTGAAGATGGTGCCTTCTGGACCAGCTTTCTGCGCAATCTGGTGCAGCGTGGCTTGTGCGGGGTCGAACTGGCGATCAGCGATGCACACCTGGGCGTGCAGGAGGCGATCCGTACGGTGCTGAGTGGCGCGACCTGGCAGCGCTGCCGGGTGCATACCATGCGCAACATCCTGGCGCAGGTACCACATCGTGATAAAAGCCTGGTGGTGGCTGCGATACGAACGATCTTCGCCCAGCCGACACAGGCAGAAGCCAAACGTCAGCTGGCTGAGGTCGTGACGAGTCTGCGCGGGCGCTGGAGCAAAGCGGCAGACGTGCTGGAAAGCGCCGGCGATGATGTGCTGGCGTATATGGCGTTCCCGCAAGAGCACTGGACGCGAATAGACAGCACGAACCCGCTGGAGCGATTGAACCGCGAGGTGAAGCGGCGAACTGAAGTGGTGGGCGTCTTTCCGGATACAGCCTCAGTGCTACGGTTGGTCGGCTCGGTGCTGATCGAGCAGGATGACGAATGGGCAGTCGAGCGGCGCTATTTCAGTCACGAGTCGATGCAGCGCCGCAAGCAGGTGGACGGCAGCAACCGAACCCTGAACGCCGCACCACGTTTGGAGCCAATCAGGTAACCACGATTATAGCTAAGTGCAAAGATATGGATCATGTGGTACGATCAGCAGCATGAAAGCATATTCAACCGATTTGCGCGAGCGCGTCCTGGCCGCCCACGCGCGTGGCCTGTCTCGTCGCGAACTGATCGAGC
>LJCR01003670.1 GCA_001399705.1 Kouleothrix aurantiaca | reverse complement strand
ATTCGCCACTGCGCGCACAAAATCCTGCTGCCCCAGCTCAAGGATTTTGTGCGAGCCAGAAATGATCTCCAACGCGCCGCCCTGATTGCCAGCCAGCAGCACCAGCACAATCGCCAGCGCCGCCGCGCCCAGGCGGCCAGCGCGGTGCGGCCAGATACGGCGCGGCGCTTCGTCCTCGTTCGCCGCCCGCGGCTTGCCAGCCGTCAAATCGATCAGGCTGAAAACCACGCCCGCGACTCCCAGCGCCGTGAGCGCAAAGATCAGCGCCAGCGCGAGGTTGTAGGCGGTGCCCTGCGCAATGCCGCTCACGAGCGACATCAGCGCCATCAGCAGGTAGCCAAAATAGTAGTAGTTGATGCTGTAGCCCGACAGCCAGGGATCATGTGGCGGGAAGTTGCCGCTCACGCGGATGGCATTGAACAGCGCATAATCCATCGGTCGTTCGGTGCCATACGGGTTCGGGCTGATCATAATGCCGTTGTCGTAGCCGCGCATACGAAGCAGCGCCAGAAAGGCCAGCAGGAAC
>LJCR01003668.1 GCA_001399705.1 Kouleothrix aurantiaca | reverse complement strand
GTCGCCGGGCGGCGAGCGCACGATTTTCAGCTTTCGCGGGGCGAATGTCGCGCTTGCGCCCGCGCCAAGCACCCTGCTGGACGGCGCGCGCTGGCTGCACATTTCGGCCTATGCGCTGTTTGAAGGGTCGCAACGCCGCAGCACGCTGGAGCTGCTCGACGCGGCACTGGCGCGCAAGCTGCCAATCTCGCTCGACCTGTGCCTGCCGGTGCTGCGCGCCTGGCACCACGAGATCGAAGCATTGCTGCCGCGCCTGGCAATCCTGTTCGCCAACGAGCACGAGCTGGTCGCGCTCTGCCCCGCGCCCACGCAGGACGAAGCAGCGGCGCAGCTGCTCGGCACTGGCCTGCCGCTGGCGGTGATCAAGCTCGGGCCGCGCGGCTGCCTGCTGGCTAGTTCGGGGCTGAGCCAGCAACACCCGACCTTCCCGGTGCCGGCGCTCGACACCAACGGCTGCGGCGATGCCTTTGTGGCCGGCTTTCTGGCGGCGCACCTGCGCGGCGCGGAGCTCGCACACAGCGTCGGGC
>LJCR01003666.1 GCA_001399705.1 Kouleothrix aurantiaca | reverse complement strand
AGCGGAATCGGGTCGCTCCAGTGGCTGGCGCGGCCAAGGCTGGCGAGATCGGCGAGCTGAGGCAGGAGCGCGGCGCAGCCGGCAGCGAGCGCGGGCAGGCGCACCAAGTCGTCGAGCACATCCTGGCGGTAGGCAATCAGCGCAGGGTCGGTGGGCAGCTCGGCCAGCACGCTGGCGACAAAGCGGCTGTGGCGGCCATCGTAGTCGAGCGCGCGAATGATCGCGCCCAGCCCCAGGTCGGCCTCGCTAGGCGCGGCGCGGCCACTGCGCCGGCGGTCGTGGCCGGGCGGGTAGAGCAGGCTCGGCGGCGTGGTGTCGCTCATGGCTGCTCGAACACAAGGAAATCGCCGGCGCACCAGCCGCGCTTGCCGGTGGTATCTTCGACCTACCACCAGCTGCGGTTCTCGGCGTCGACCGGGCCGTCGGCGATGGTCACACGCGCGCCGTCGGGCAGGGTGGCGAGGATTTGCGCGGCAGTTGAATGGTTGGCGCGCAGGAAGAGGCCGCCGTCGGCGCGCACGGTGGCAA
>LJCR01003667.1 GCA_001399705.1 Kouleothrix aurantiaca | reverse complement strand
GCGGCCATTTGGCGCGGCGCTGCGCGATCTCAACCACATTCACGCCAGCGCGCAGCAGCTCGGGCGCCTGAGCGGCGATGTGCTCGACCTGACCAGCAGCGAAGCCGGGCAGCTGCACCTGTTCCGCGAGCAGCTCGATCTGGCCGAGCTGCTGCGCGGCCTCGCGCCGCTTGGCGAGCAGATGGCGCGCGAACAAGGGCTGGCGTGGCGTGTGTCGCTGCCGGCGCGCGGCCCGCACGTGCTGGGCGACCGCACCCGGCTGCGCCAGGTCGTCCTGAATCTCATCAGCAACGCCGTCAAGTTTACCGAGCAGGGCGCAGTCGCGCTTGAGCTTGGGCTGGCCGACGGCCAGGCGCTCGTGTCGATCAGCGACACCGGCATTGGCGTGCCCGACGCCGAGCGCGAGCTGATCTTCCACGAGTTCCACCGCGCCGAGGCCGCCCAGCGCCCGGGCACCAGCGGGCTGGGCCTGGGCCTCGCAGTCTGCCGGCAGCTGCTGGCCCTGCACGGCGGCACGCTCGGCCTGCG
>LJCR01003665.1 GCA_001399705.1 Kouleothrix aurantiaca | reverse complement strand
CCCACAGCTCGGGCGCATCGGGGTGCGCCAAAAGGGCCGGGCCGCTCGGGCTCAGGCAGTCGCCATGCACCCAGACGATTGTGTCACTGCCCGGCATCGGCGGCTCCTTCCTCGGTAGGGCGCAGCGGAAACAGGATCGCCTCAAGCTGGTCGTAGCTGCCTTCAAAATCGCAATGCCCGTAGAGCGGGCACTCGAAGCAGTAGATCGCGTCGCTGTAGCGCTCCAGGTTCTCGCGGTTGAAGATGTAGGGCTTGTGGCTGAAGGTGCTGGCGACCCACTGCCACGACATGTTGTTGCTGGCCGGGTCGCCGTCGAGCAGGTGCTGCAGGAACCAGCGCGCGCCAGCCTGCCACGCCACCCGCCGCCAGTGGACGACATAGGCGGCCAACCACATGCGCGCATGGTTGTGGATGTAGCCGGTGGCGCGCAGCTCGGCCACAAAACCGTCGATGCAGGGCAGGCCCGTGCGGCCCTCGGCAATGTCGGTCGGCAGTTCGGGGGCATAATCGCTTGGTGTGAAGCCAGTTT
>LJCR01003663.1 GCA_001399705.1 Kouleothrix aurantiaca | reverse complement strand
AGGTATTCGACTGGTGCTAGCCGAGAGAAATTGGACACTGCCCATGGCTATTGTGCAAGGCCTGCCCCCGGCGATCAACGCCCATCCGACGATCCTGACCATTGGCGCATTCGACGGCGTCCACAAAGGCCACAAACAGCTGATTGGCAGCGCAGTGCGCCGCGCCCGCGAGCTTGGCTGCCAGAGCGCGGTGCTCACGTTTGATCCACACCCCGACATGGTGATCCATCCCGACCGTGGCCGCATGTACCTCACCAGCTTCGAAGAGCGCGCCGAGCTGATTCGCGCGCTTGGCGCTGACCTGCTGATTGTGATGGCGTTTACGCGCGAAACAATGGAGCTGGCCGCCCACGATTTTATGAGCCAGATCTGCCGTTCGGTGGCGCTGCGTGAGCTGTGGGTCGGCTGGGATTTTGCGCTGGGGCGCCGCCGCGAGGGCAACCTGGTGCGGCTGCGCGAGATCGGCCACGAGCTTGGGTACAGCGTGCACCCCGTAGACGCGTTTGCGCTGCAGGACGGGTCGCCAATC
>LJCR01003664.1 GCA_001399705.1 Kouleothrix aurantiaca | reverse complement strand
GCGCGGCCATGGCCGGCGCGGGTGGGGCGCCCGTTTCGGGCTGGCTGGCCGGGCCAGCGATCCGGCCGCTGGTGCTGGCAGGGATTGCCGAGCTGGCAGCCACCGTGGGGGTGCCGGTGGTGGCGTGCGGCGGGGTAGCCAGCGCCGAGGATGCGCGGCAGATGCTGGCGGCTGGCGCGGTGGCGGTGCAGGTGGGCAGCGCGCTGCTGGCGGCGCCCGAGCTGCTTGGGCAGATCGCCGCGGCGCTGGCCGGCGAGGAATAAGCGATTTTTGGTGCACAAAAAAGGCGCCCACGCGGGGCGCCTTTTTCTATCGGAATTCGACTGCGAGTTAGCGAACCGAGCCGCGGCGAACCAGGTTGACAATCGCCAGCAGAATAACCGCGCCGACGAACGAAATCAACAGGGCCGTCAGGTTGAACGCGCTGCTGTTAATCGTCGGGCCGCCGAACAGGAAACCGCCGATCATCGCGCCAATAATGCCCACGACGATGTTGAGAACCGCGCCCTGCTGCCCATCGGTCCGCATC
>LJCR01003662.1 GCA_001399705.1 Kouleothrix aurantiaca | reverse complement strand
ACAGAACCGAGAACCACAGAACCGAGAACCAAGAACCACAGAACCAAGAACCAGGAACCCCAGAACCTGCAACCCGCAACTTTCAAACCTGCAACCAAGACCGCAGAAGCAACGCAGATCGACAGCCGCCGCAAGCTGGGCTATACTCTGGCGCAGGAGATTCAACGATCCACAGATTTCGCAGATAAGTTTTATCGCTTTGTAAAGATACCCGATGATTGATCTTGCGCCCCACAACCCGTATGGCCTGCGCTTGCGCGCGCCGGTGCTGGCGGCGGCCGGCTGCTTCGGCTATGGCGTCGAGTACGCGCACAGCGTTGAGCGGATGCGCGCGGGCGCGATTGTGACGCGCGGCACCACGCTCGCGCCGCGCCGGCAGCGCCAGCCGCGCCTGCTTGAAACGCCGGCCGGGCTGCTGATCAGCGGCGGCTGGCATAACCCCGGCGTTGAGCTTGTGCTGGCGAAGCACGCGCCGGTGTGGGCGGGCTGGGATACGCCGGTGATTCTGAGCCTGGTGGGTGCAAATGCCG
>LJCR01003661.1 GCA_001399705.1 Kouleothrix aurantiaca | reverse complement strand
CTATAGCAATACGCGTGCCAGTTCCGTGCCGGTTTGACAAAGCGCAGCCGCGAACCTAGAATGCCCGCGTTTCAGCGGCAAGAAAAACCGCACGACCATTTGATCCGTAGCATATGCATTACTACAACAGTGAGAGGAAATAGCATGGCACAGGAACGCGCATTCGATTTTGCCGGGCCAAAAACCCTGGTTGGGCCGGAGCTGCAGGTGGGCGACAAGGCACCCAGCTTCACGCTTGCCGGGCCGCGCAACGAGCCGATTGAAAGCACACGATTCGCCGGCAAGCCGCTGGTGATCAGCGTCGTCCCTTCGATCGACACGCGCGTCTGCTCGCGCCAGACTCGCCGCTTCAACGAAGAGGCTGCGCGCCTGGGCGACGACGTGAGCATCGTGACGGTGAGCGCCGACCTGCCGTTCGCCCTGGGGCGCTGGTGCGGCGCTGAGGGCATCGACAAGGTCGTGATGGGTTCCGACCACCTGAACATGAGCTTTGGCGACGCCTACGGCACGCATGTCAAAGAGCTGCGCAT
>LJCR01003660.1 GCA_001399705.1 Kouleothrix aurantiaca | reverse complement strand
ACCCAGCACCATGCTCGTCACTGGCTGGCCGATCTCCGCCTCGATGCGCTGGAGAATGATTCGCAGCACCACGGCGATCAGCGTTTCGAGGGTGTAGCGCGTGCCAAACACATCCGTGCCGGTGAACGAGCTGTCGCGCAGGTGGGTTTTCAGCGACTGAAACAGGCGGCCGGGCGCGTTTGCGTCGACCACGGCGTAGAGTGCCTGCATGACGGTGCCAACTTCGGCCAGCGTCAGTTCCTGCTCGCCGAGGTAGCGCCACTCGTATTCGATTTCGCGCCCGACATTGCTTTCGGTGAAGTGGTTAATCGCCGCGCGCCCGATGAACGGCACGCCCTCGCGATTGATAAACAGCGTCGAGCGCATGATCGACGGCGAATTATTCACCGGGTCGAGGTTCAGCAGGCGCACGCGCGTGCCATCGTAGATCGCGGCGCTGGAGTTGGTGGTTCCGAAATCAAGGCCAACATGCATGGCGTTTCTCCTTGCGAGGCACAGCAAAAGAGCCGATGGCATAGGCGCATCGACTTC
>LJCR01000366.1 GCA_001399705.1 Kouleothrix aurantiaca | reverse complement strand
AGCAGCCACAGCGCCAGGTAAAGAACGACGCCAAATCCATTGAGCAGGCCCAGCGCCAGAAAGCCGATCCGCACCAGCAGCGGGTCGATATTAAAAACAGCGGCGATACCACCCGCCACGCCGGCTACCATCCGGTCGTTGCGGCTGCGCACTAATCGTTTGCCTTGCATTGTACACCTCATCTCGTTTAGCGTTCGCCAAACGTACTATGTTCGATGCACGTAGGACGCAAGGGCCAGGCAGTTTGTTGCAGCTAGTGGCCGGCCAATGTTTTCAGCACTTCGAGTGCGCGCACAAGCTGAACGTCATCGCTGGAGAGCAAGGCCTGTGCATCGAGCTTGGCGGCATTGGCGGGCGTGAGCGGTGCCACTTCGGGCGCGAGCGACACCAGCTCGTCGGGCTGAATGCCCTTGCCGCGCACAACCTCGCCCTTGGGCGTGAGCCATTGCGTGGTGCCGATCCGTACCTGCGCGCCATCGTTCAGGTTGAAGGTGCGCAGCACGGTGGCAGTTCCAAAGGTTGGCTCGCCGATCAGGCGCGCGCGGCCAGCGTCTTTCAGGGCACCGGCCAGAATTTCGGCCGAGCTGGCGCTGTTATTATTCACCAGCACCACCAGCGGAAGATCTGTGGCCACGCCGCCGGCAGCGGTTTTATAGGGCGTCTTGTCACCCGCGCGATTCTGCTCAAGCAAAACGGTGGTATCAACTGGCAGGAACTGGCTGGCGGCGGCGACCAGCTCATTCACATAGCCGCCCGGGTTGTTGCGCAGATCAAGCACAATCGAGGCAGCGCCCTGCTGGCGCGCATCGTTTAGCGCCTGCTTCAGCTCGTCGCCCGAGCGCTCGGCGAACTGATTAAGATGGATCAGGGCGACCTGATTGGGCAGCATCCGCCACGTCACGCTCGGCGACGTGATCTCGGCGCGGGTGATGACGATATCCACCGGCGCGGTTTCGCCAGCGTGCTGGACGGTGAGCGTTACCTGGGTGCCTTTCGGGCCGCGCACTTTGTTGCGCAGCTCGGAAACAGAGATGCCGTGCACGTCTTCGCCATTGACTTTCAGGATCTGGTCATTGGAACGCAGGCCAGCCTGTTCGGCGGGCGAGCCTTCCATGGGCTGCACAATGATCGGCTGGTCGTTTTTGACGTCGATGTAGGCGCCAATGCCTTCGAACTTGCCCGAAAGCTCTTCGCGCTCGGCCTTGGCGATATCGGTCGGCAGGTAGCGTGTGTGCCCATTGTCGCCCAGGGTGTCGAGCATGCCCTCGATCGCGCCATCGATCATCTTCTGCGGCACCACTGCGCTCGGGTCGACATACTCGTCGCGCGCAAGGTCCCATGTTTTCCAGAAGTTTTCAAAGCGCGTGCAAACGTCGGCCGATTCCGGGCCGGAGCTGCTCGGGCGGAGGAACACGCCGCCAAAGTAGCCACCGCCCAGCCCGGCAACCAGTGCCAGCGCCACCATGGGCACAACCAGCCAAATGGGTAGCTGGATTCGCATCACCCGCGATACCGAATCACGCATATGTTTTACTCAGGCTATTGCCTGCTCCTTGCGAAAGCTCGCCCGTTCCGCGCGCCGCGGCCGGCGTAAAAGCAGTGTCAGTATACCATCCGGCTCTGCGGTTTGGGATGAAGGAATGGTGAGTCAGCCGCCCAGGCGCGCGCCTTCAGCGCCGTGGAGGCCATTGCGCCAGGCGGCCGCCGACAGGGGGCGCTTGCCTGCCGGCTGGACAGTCAGCAGTTCCAGCGCGCCATCGCCGCTTGCCACAGCCACACCATTCGGCCGCAGCAGCAAGGTTCCGGGCGCCGCACTGCCTGCAGCGCCCGGCTCGGCGCGCGCAGCAATAATTTTGAACGGCTGGCCTTGCCAGCTGGTCTGCGCGCCCGGCCAAGGATCGTAGGCGCGGGTCATCCGCTCAATCTGCACAGCCGGCGCATTCCAGTCGATGATCCCATCACTTTTTTGAAGCATACGGCAGTAGGTCGCCTGCGCGTCGTCCTGTGGCGCGGGCAGCAGGCTGCCGTTGGCGTAGGCGGCCAGCGCCTCGGCCAGCAAGCGCGAGCCTAGCTCGAACAGCTCGCTGGTAAGCGGGCCGTTGCGCGCATCGGGTGGGAGCAGCACGCGCTCCTGCGCCAGGATCGGCCCGCTGTCCATCTTGGCGTCGAGCCGCATGACCGTCACGCCGGTTTCGGCGTCGCCATTCAGGATTGCCGCGTGCACGGGCGTGGGGCCGCGGTAGCGCGGCAGCAGCGAGGGGTGAATATTGAGGTAGCCAAGTGGCGGAAGCTCTAGTACATTGCGTCGTAGTATCTCGCCATAGGCCGCCACCACGCCCACATCCGGCTGCCAGTTCGCCAGCTGTGCCACCACCTCCGCATCGCGCAGCGTGGGCGGCTGCAGCACCGGCACGCCCAGATCGAGCGCGGCGCGTTTCACTGGCGGCGGCTCGGCGCTGCGCCCGCGCCCGGCCGGTCGGTCGGGCTGTGTCACCACGCCAACCACGGTATAGCGCGGGTCGGCGGCGAGGGCGCGCAAAGGAATGGCCGCATACTCAGGCGTGCCCAGAAACATCACTCGCATAGCGATCTCATCCTTATATACATACGATAGCGTGACCGACATATGCGTGGGCGGGTCAGCACGCAACTATTGCATCTGCCGCTTGAGCTGTAGTATAATGCAGCAACGCGGCGCATCATTGCGCAATCTGATGCGCCATTTCGCCAAAACGGAGTATAGCGTTCCCAGCGCAGCCGCCCGCGCGTTGCGCACGGCGCCCTCGGCCGCTGGCCCACGAACGGCGCCCGACGCCGCCCACCATACACGAACTGAACTGGTTTCGACCGCCCGCTGCACGCAGCCGGCGTACTACACAATCGGCAACGCAGAATTCTGGGCGGCATTTTGCATCGAACTATACCGCCAAACAACGCGCCCAGCAAACGCAACACTGTATACAAGGGGGTCTGAATGGCAATTAAAACTGTCGCTTCTTCCGCCGTTCTGGGGCTTCTCTTCGCTTCACTCGTCGTGATCTACCTGCTCATTCCGGCAAATGGGCTGGTGCTCTTTTTATCGGTTCTGATTATGCTGGTCAGCCTGATCGTTGGGCAAAGCCGGCGCTGGCGCGATATTGGCGCAATGGCGATTTTTGCGGCGCTGGTCTCGCTGGTGGCGGCGGCGCTACTTGGGCGCGCTCTTTTCGGTGGGGTTGGCCGCATTGTGGTTCCCGCGCTGTGGGCAGTGGCGCTGCTGGGCATGTTCTCGTGGACACAGCGCCATATTATGCGCGTGCCGCCCGACCGACGCATCCTGATCGGCAACTACTACAGCGGCGGCGTGCGCCTGGCTGAAGGCCCGATCTCACCACCGCTGACGCCGGGTGTGGAATACAAGCTGGCCGAAATCCCAATGTACCAGCTCCACAGCGACGTGAAAGTCGAAAAGCTGAACACGCGCGGGCGGCACAATGTCGACGCGCTTGAACTTCACGCCGAATATCGGGTAAGAGATCCGCAGCTCATTCTCAGCGGCATCCCGAATCGCAGCCAGGTCGAAGCGGATATCGCCAAATCGATGAGCAAGCCGATCAGGGAAGCCCGGCTCGACGTAGTGTACTGGGAAAAGCTTATCCATCGGCAGATGGAAGAAGAGATGAAAGACATCGCGCGCACCGTCATTTTCAACAACACCACTGCGCAAAATGCCGTTGAGATCTATAACAACCGCGAGGCACTTGCCGAGCTGATGCACGAGCGCCTGGCCGACGCGGTGCGCCGCTGGGGGATTGATCTGTCGGCAATGGAGATCGAAAAAGTCGATTTCAACCCCGACATTGCTAAAGGCATCAACAAGGCTGGCGTGCGCGAAGACGACACCCTGCTGGAAAAGATCAAGGCCGAGCGCGAGGCCACCCGCATCCGCCTGACTGGCGCGGCGCAGGCCGAGGCCGAGGCCATGCGCGTGGGCGAAATGGTGCGCGCGCTGAAAGAATCGGGCGTGCAGCTTTCGCCCGAGTCGCTGCGCGAAATCGTGGTCGACGCCATTCACGCGGCGGCTGAAGCAACCATCGAAATGAACACGACCCGCTTGTAGGCACAAAGTGAGGGCGCATGGCCCAGCATAGCACCGACAATCAGGCGATCGACGTGGTTGTAGTCGGGGCGGCCTGCC
>LJCR01003659.1 GCA_001399705.1 Kouleothrix aurantiaca | reverse complement strand
GAAAAAGAACCGCAAAGACACAAAGATCGCTGAGATTTTGTTGGGTACAAGTGTGTATGTTGCTGTTTGATGCGGGAAATCAGGGAAGAATGTTAGCATTGGAATTGCCAATCCCTATTCCCCATCTCCCATCCCCCGCGCTGAAAGCGCAGTAGTGAATCATATGCAAATCGCAATCGACGCCCGCTATATCAACGACCACTTCCCCGGCATCGGGCGCTACGTCTACAACCTGATCGACGCGCTTGGGCCGCAGCTGGGCGCGCACCGCGCGCTGGTGCTGCACAACCCCGCGCTGGTGAACACGCGGCACGACATTGCCGCGCTGGCCCGCCACCCCGCCGTGGAGCTGGTGGAAACGCCGCTGCGCCCGTTCAGCCTGGCCGAGCAGCGCGGAATCCCATCCCTGCTGCGCCGCCTGCGCGCCGACCTGTTTCACGCGCCTTACTACGTGCGCCCCTACGCCGGCTTGCCGTGTCGCTCGGTCACCACGCTCTACGACGCCATCCCGCGCCTGTTTCCCGCCGAGGT
>LJCR01003657.1 GCA_001399705.1 Kouleothrix aurantiaca | reverse complement strand
GCTCGGCCTTTTCGGGCGCGTCGGTCATTTCTTTCAGCGCCTCGAACCACGAGTCGTGAAACGCCTGCACCGCCTCGGTTTTGCCCTCAATCGCGGGGCGGCTCGAGATCAGCACGTCGAGAATGGCGCGCAGCTTGTCGGAAGCGATCAGCACCGCGCCGCCGGCCTGCTCGGCGTCCAGCACGTCGGGCTCCCAGGCCGAAACTGCGTCGGCCTGGCCGCCGACATACGCCTGCACCGCGCTGGCAACATCGGGCTGCGGCACCAGGGTCACATCCTGCGGGCCAAGGCCGGCCAGGCTCAGCGCGTAGTAGAGGAAGTATTCGCCAACACTGCCCTCGCTATACGCGATGCGCTTGCCCTTCAAATCGTTGATCGTCGTGATCTCGGGCTTGGCTACCAGCTTGTCGGCCCCGGCGCTCTCGTCGATCACGGTTGTGATCGCGCCGATCGAGGGGTCGGACGGGCGGGCGAAGCCGTCGAGCGTGGTGGCGAGCACATCCCACTCGCCGCTCTTGAGCTTGGCCCAGCGC
>LJCR01003656.1 GCA_001399705.1 Kouleothrix aurantiaca | reverse complement strand
ATGTGGTGATTCACGGCAGCGGCAAGGAAAAGGTGCGCTTCAGCTGGAGCGACGCGGGTGGCTCGCGCGGCGAGTTCATGCGCCCGTGGGAAGGGCTGGCCAGCGAGATCACGCGCCGCTACAACCAGACCGACAGCGACTGGACGCGCGAGATGTACGCGTCGTTTATGAGCGAGCAGCCCTGCCCGGCCTGCAAAGGCGCGCGCCTGCGCCCCGAAAGCCTGGCCGTGACGGTGGGCGACCTCTCGATGCAGCAGGTTGTCTCGCAAAACATTGGCGAGTCGTTTGATTGGGCGCTCAAATTGTCAGGCGAAGGCGCACAGGAGTCGGGCGTGGGCGGTCAGAATGGCGACTCTATGGCCCAACTTGCCTCGCATAATGGCAACGGCTATCACCACGACTCAGCGCCTCTGCATACTGAATTGTCGATCCTGACTCCGTATCAGCTGGAGATCGCAGGCGAAATCCTGAAAGAGATTCGCGAGCGGCTGGGCTTTCTGCTGAATGTCGGCCTGCACTACCTGACCCTGCAC
>LJCR01003655.1 GCA_001399705.1 Kouleothrix aurantiaca | reverse complement strand
CATGGTGACGCTGGCGATATACCAGCTGCCGCCGTTCTTGGTCAGCGTCACCATGTGTGTGAACGGCTCGAAGGTATCGTCGGAAAACTGGTAGTTGGTTTTGCCGCGCTTCACATCGGCCGGGCGGATCGCGCCATTCACCAGCACGTGCGCGGTGTTGCCGTCGTTGTCCTGCTCGGTCAGCTTGTCGACCTTGAACACAAGCTGCTCGGGCGACATCAGCCCCGTGCTCTGGAACTCGTTGGCGAAATCGTCGCGGTCGAGCCAGCTAAATGCCGTCTCAATATCCTGCCCGCTGGCGCGCTCGGCTTCGGCCAGGTAGTCGCGGTTGCTCGAAACGAACTGCGTAAAATCCTCGAAGCGCGCATCGTCATAAAACCAGCTTACGGTCTTCTGGGCGTGGCCGCGCGCCTGCGAGCGCATAACACTGTTGACGGCCCAGCCGACGCCCAGCACCAGCAAGACCACAACGCCGATGACCAGCCGAAACCCGAGTGCTCGAAAAATACGCATGCGATTCCTCCCTGTTTGGA
>LJCR01003658.1 GCA_001399705.1 Kouleothrix aurantiaca | reverse complement strand
TCAGGGTGGGGAACTCGGGGAAGCCGTAGCTGTGGAAGGTGTCGGCGCCCTTCTGCTTGCCCAGGACAATCGCCACCATCTTCATCAGGCCCGACTCGATCACGCCGTGGAAGTCGGTGTGCGGCTTGACACGCCCAACCGGGATGACGACATCCGCGCTGCGGTGGGCGGTCGCATCGAACCAGACCGGCACGCGCGCGGTGCCGCCCGCCACCGGCTGATCTTCGACATAGCCCAGCAAGTCGGTTTCCATGCTGGCGCGAATCGGGCAGCCCAGCGCTTCTTCGGTGACGCCATATTCCGCCAGCACCGCCAACTGGCCGGCTGCGGTCGCGCCGCCGTGGCTGCCCATGGCCGGCACCACAAACGGCTCCGCGCCCAGCTTGCGCATCTCGGCCACGGCCGCGCGCAGCACCTGGTCGATGCGATCAATGCCGCGGCTGCCGCCGGTGAGCGCCACGCGCATGCCGGGGCGAATGGCGGCCTGCACGGCAGAGTGCGCAAACGCCGCCGGCACCGCCGCGCCAACGTCC
>LJCR01003654.1 GCA_001399705.1 Kouleothrix aurantiaca | reverse complement strand
TGCTCTGGCAGGTGGTGAATTTCGTGGTTTCGTTTGCCGTCACCTCCCTGCTCTTCGCGATGATCTTCAAAATTCTGCCGGATGTGAAAATTGCGTGGCGCGATGTGACGATTGGCGCGCTGGTGACGGCGGCGCTGTTTGCGCTGGGGCGCTTTGCAATCAGCCTGTACCTGGGCCGCGCCGCACCCGAATCGACCTATGGCGCGGCGGGGTCGCTGGTGGCGCTGCTGCTGTGGGTGTACTACTCGGCGCAGATTTTGTTTCTGGGCGCGGAGTTCACGCAGGTGTACGCGAAGACCTATGGCTCGCGCATCCAGCCCGCCGAGAATGCCGTGCCAGTAACCGAGGACGCGCGCGCTGAGCAGGGCATGCCGCGCAAGGAAGTGGTGGATGCCACGGCAGCGCTGGCCGATGGCAAGGCTGCGACGCCAGCGGCTGCGGCAGCACTGGTGCAGGATAAAGGCAAGCCAGCGGCTCAACCGGCCAGCACTGCGAGCCAGAGCGTGCCACGCGTGGCGACGGCGGGCGCGGCG
>LJCR01003653.1 GCA_001399705.1 Kouleothrix aurantiaca | reverse complement strand
CTTCTACACCGACCCGGCCGCGCACCTGGCGCTTTTCAACGACCACGGCATCGTGCATGTGCGCGACGTCGCCCAGCAGGTGCTGCGCGTGCTCGACCATATTCACGGCGGCCTGATCGCTTCACGCGAAGAAGAGCGGCTCCAGGGCTTTATGAAGAGCTACGGCGTGCTGTCTGCCTTGCTGCACGACATTGGCATGATCGACTTCCGACCGTTTGGCCGCGCTATGCACCCGGAATTCGCCAGCCAGGCCGTTTTCGACCCCGCCTTCGACCATATCATTGACGCGATTTGGCAGGGCGACTGCGGCGGCATTGCGTCGCGGCTGCGCGACCTGGCCAGTGCGCTCGGCCAGGAGCCGCGCCTGGTGCTGCGCGAGCTGCTGGCGCTCTCAAACTGCCACAGCAAAAGCAAAGTTCCCGTGGCCGTGCTGAATGATCGTTTGCGGCTGCGCGCGCATATGCAGCAGACGATTGGCGATGATCTGCAGGTACAGTACCTGCGCTACCAGGCCCAGCGCGCGCGTGCCACGCT
>LJCR01003651.1 GCA_001399705.1 Kouleothrix aurantiaca | reverse complement strand
GGGTACGCTGGCGGGCGTGCGCGCGCTCACTGCCGCGATTCGCGCCGCGCAGGTGACCCAGCTTGGCTTCAGCGGCGTGATGCTGCCGGTGCTGGAAGATGCCACGCTCGCGCAGCGCAACGCCGAAGGGCGCTACACGCTGCGCGCCCTGCTGGCCTTCAGCGCGGTCTGCGGCACCGGGCTCGACACCATCCCGCTGGCGGGGGATGTCGCGCCGGCACAGCTCGCGGGCGTGCTGCGCGAGGTTGCCACGCTCGCCGCCACGCTGCGCAAGCCGCTCACGGCGCGGCTGCTGCCCATCCCTGGCATGGTCGCTGGCGACATGACCACGTTCGACTTCCCGTATTTCGTGAACACGCGCGTGATGGATGTGTAAGCTTGAATCATCGTGATGCCGGGAATTTTTACCACGAAGGCACGAAGGCTTTCAGAATGCGCTAAAATCCTGGTGCCTTGCTATTTATTTGAACGCCATTGCCGGCAAACTTTTTTCTGCTTTATGCCAGATTGCAGAATACTCAATCATTCATGTGCC
>LJCR01003650.1 GCA_001399705.1 Kouleothrix aurantiaca | reverse complement strand
GGCTGGCGCGCGCCCGCTGCTGCGCCTGACGCTCAGTGGCCTCGACGAAATAGTCTACAAATATTCTTCCGACGAGCAGCTCAGCACCATTCTCGACCTGGACCGCCAGGAAATCGAGACGATCAGCGGCTTTATTTACGTGCTTGGCAGCGAAAACACCAAGTCGCTCACCCGCGCCGACGCCCGCAAAGTCGCGCTGCGCGCCCAAACCAACCGCCCGCTCAACCAGCGCTTTTTCGAGCGCGTCAACCAGGGCCAGCTCAACTGGGTGATCACGCAGTTTCCCACCGCTTCCGCCGCGCAGGATGCCGAGATGGCGCTCAGCGAGTACGAGGATTTCGTCTACAGCGCGGGCAAGCTCGATCTCGACGAACCCGCCGCAGCCTGGGCAGAGGTGCGCGCCGAGCAGCAGCGCCTGGCCGATCTGCTGGCCGCCAGCGACGTGGTGGTGCTGGCGCTGCCGCTGGTGCAAGCCACGCATCACGTTATTGGCGCGGCTGAGCTGGCGGCCATGCGCCCCGATGCCCTGCTCGTC
>LJCR01003648.1 GCA_001399705.1 Kouleothrix aurantiaca | reverse complement strand
GTGGGGCGGGTGATCTTCGGCAGCCGGGGGTGAGGGAAGGTTTGAATGTTGAAGGTTGAATGTTGAGTTAGGGCGTTGCAGTGGGCAGTGGGCAGGCGGCAGTGGGCAGGCGGCAGTGGGCAGTGAACCGCAAAACCACTGAACCAACCTGCAACTTGCAACATATAACGTTCAATCATCTGCGCTCTTTGCGGTTCATTACTTCGGTTGTTGGTCGTCGCGAACCTGCAACCTGCCAACATTCAAACCTGCAAACCCGTTTCTTGTGCCGCTGCTGCGTTTGTGCTAGGATTGGCGGTAGTTCCGCCCAGAAAAAGGAAATGAACCAATGAGCATTCTGGTCGATACAAACACGCGCTTGCTGGTGCAGGGCATCACGGGCAACGAGGGCACCTTCCACTCGCGCGCCATGCTTGCCTATGGCACAAACATTGTGGCTGGCGTCACGCCGGGGCGCGGCGGGCAGATGGCCGTGGATGGCAAGGTGCCGGTGTTCAACACGGTGAAAGAAGCCGTGGCCGCCACTGGCGCGAAC
>LJCR01000365.1 GCA_001399705.1 Kouleothrix aurantiaca | reverse complement strand
TGGCGCGACAGCTGCACAAAGCCGGCCGCCTGAAGGGCGGCGCACAGGCGGGCAACACCACCGGGACGCAAACCAAGGGCCGCGCCGCGCCAGGCGCGTCGCTCGGGCAGCATGCGTGCCAGCGGCTGCGACGCAACCACAATCAGCGGCGCGCGCGCCGGGATGGCGCGCACAAACTCGGCCAGGTCGGCGGCGAGATGCGGCGCGTCGGGCTCGATCCACAAGCCGGCGCGTGGAGGCGTAGTTGCGGGCTGGCCCAGGCGCTGCTGCGCCTCGGCGGCAAGCTCATCGGCCCGGCAGATTAGGTGTGGCACAGTGCCGCCCAGCATTGCCAGCGCCGCGTCAAGTGCATAGCAATACTCCAGGGGCGCAAGCTGGCCGCGCGCGAGCTCGCCAATCATCGTTCACCCCGCAGTGTGTGGCGCGCAAGCCGGCCGCGCCGCGCCAGCACACCGTTGTACTCCTGCTCAAGCAATGCCGCCAGCGTCACCCAGCTATAGCGCGCCACGGCAGCTGCGCGGCCAGCAATACCCATTGCATCGTGCGCGCGCATGTCGGCGCAGATGCGCGCAATTGCCCTGCTTAGCGCCGCGGCATCGCCGGGCGGCACCAGCAGACCATTGCGGCCATGCTGAACCACCGTGCGCACGCCAGGCAGGCTTGATGCAATCACCGGCGTGCCACACGCCATCGACTCAACCAGCACCAGGCCAAACGCCTCGCCCATAGTCGTCGAAGGCAACACGGTAACATCGGCAAGCCGATAATAATCGGGCAGATCGGCATCGGCCACACGCCCGGCAAAGGTCACGCGCGCGTCGAGGCACAAACCGGCGGCCATACGCTCATACTCGGCGCGCAAATCGCCGTCGCCAACGATCACACCCTTCATATTGGGCGGCAAACCGGCCAGCGCCTCAAGGAATACGGGCACGCCCTTGAAATAGTGCGCCCGGTCGAGCCCGGCCACCAGCAGCGCAACCTTATCGCCCTGCTGTGGCCCGATGGCATGCTGTAATGCCGCCGTTGGCGCGCCCGGCGTGAAGGCTTCCACGTCTACACCATTTGGCACCTCGCCAATGTGCCCATCGCGCCCGCGCAAGAGCGGCTGCACATAGCTGGCCTGCCCGTAATCACGCGATGTAAAGAACACGCGATCGGCTGAACGCAGCGCCATGCGCCCAATCGTGTGGCGCAGCACGCGTTCGGCCACGCCCATTGCGCCATGGAGCAGCACATCCTGGTGGTAGGTAATGAACAAGGGCGTGCTGCGCAGGCGCGCGGCCAGGGCGCTCAGCTCGCCGCCAAAAAATGGGTAGTGCAAATGCACCACATCGAAGCCACGCAGCGCCGCGAGCAGGCCCGGCAGCACAGGCGCATTGCCCACGCGCACAATCGGGCGCAGGCGGTGTACCTGCACGCCCGCGAGCAGCTCTCTGGCGGGCGCATTCGGCCCAGCTGCGGTAAACACATGCACCTCGTGGCCGCGCGCGGCCAGCTCGCGGGCGTTGTGGAAGCAGACATTGCCGGTGCCGCCGCGATATGGCGGGAACGTGGCCGTGACATGTGCGATGCGCAAGCTCATACGCGCCCCCGTGCAAACAATTGCCGCGCGGCCCAGAAGGCCGGGTGAAAGACCATGCCTGCCGCCGCCGCCAGCGCGCGATGCGCAAGCTGCCCAAACTCAAGCCGGTGCGTCAAGTTCCCCATCGGTGCCCGGTCGGGCTGGCTGCGCTGGCGGCGGGCTGCCCTGCGCGCGGCGCGAATGGCTGCGCGCCCGGCCCACAGGGCACGGTACACGCGCAGCTTCACGCCCCAGAAGCGCGGGCCTTTGATCAGCAGAAAACCCCAGGTCACCAGCTCGCCCTGCAGCAGGCCCGGCAGCAGGCGCGTGTAGGTGCTGCGGCTCAGGTTCTTCAGCAGCATCAGGTGGCGGTTGCGGTCGAGGTAAAAGGCTTTCGCCGGGCTGTAGGCGGGCCGGTAATCGTGCTCGACGATGGCTTCGGGCACATACACACAGCGGTAGCCGGCCAGCCGCGCCCGCAGCGACAGGTCGGTATCTTCAACATACATAAAAAAGCCTGGGTCGAAACCACCAAGCTGCTCGAACACGTCGCGCCGAATGGCAAAGGCCGCGCCCGACACCGCATCGACCTCGGCGGGAACGGCGAAGTCGCTCGCGGGGCGGTTTGCACCCCGGCAATAGGTCAGGCCGGTGTAGTGCATGGTGTTGCCGCAGGTATTGATGCGATCGGGCTGGCGCATATGCACCACGCAGGCGGTGCTGAGCGCCACGCCCGGCTGCGCCAGCGGTTCGGTCAGCGCGCGAATGGCACCGGAGTGCGCAACAGTGTCGGGGTTGAGCAGCACCAGAAATTCGCCGTGCGCAAACTGCGCGCCCAGGTTGTTGCCGGCCGCAAAGCCGGTGTTGCTGCTTGCAATCAGCCGCGCCTGCGGGAACTGCTCGCGCACCAGGGCTGCGCTGCCGTCGGATGAGCCATTATCCACAACGATCAGCTCATCCTCCGGCCCCAGATCGGCCAGGATCGAGTTCAGGCAGGCCGGCAGGTAGGCGCGGCTGTTGTACGCCACCACGATCACACTACAGGCCATACTCGCGCTCTTTCAATGGCTCGTCGGTGGCGTCGGCGGCGGCATAGGCGGCCAGCAGCGCCTCGTCTTCGTACACCACCTTGCGCCGGTAAGGGTCAGACAGGCGCTCGAACAGGCGCTGGCGCAGATCGACCATCATGCCGCGCACCGAATGCAAAATCAGCGCCGAAAACAGCAGCAGCATGCCCGTCACACACAGCCCGACCGAGAGCAATGCGTAGCCCTGCGCCAGCTGCTTCGCTGCCGAATAAATTTGCAGCACGCGCAGGCCAAGCAGCACACCACTCACCAGCGTAATGATGCCTGGCATGCCGAAATACAGCAGCGGGCGCGTCTGCCCGACCAGGCGCAGCACCGCGTTGACCACCTGCATGCCGTGTGCAAAGGGATTGCGCTTGGCCGGCTCGGCATAGGTGACCTTGATCGGTACCTCGACCACGTTGAGATGGTGTTCGTTCGCCAGAAACTGCATTTCCGACTCGATCGAAAAGCCGCCATTGCCAAAGATCAGCGCATCGATTGCGCGCCGCGAAAAGGCCCGGTAGCCGCTCTGCGAGTCGCTGCTGTGCGTGCCCGACGCAACATTTGTGATCATCGTCAGGCCGTGCTGGCCAACCTGCCGGTAGGCCGGGATCTCGCTTTTGACCTCTAAAAAGCGCGAGCCGATCACAATATCGGCTTCGCCCGACGTGATCGGCTCTAACACAGTGGGAATATCGTCGGCGGAGTGCTGGCCATCGCCGTCGAGCATCACCACGGCGGCGGGCTGGAGCTGGCGCAGGTAGTTGAACCCGGTATTAACCCCTGCCGCTTTGCCCTGGTTGACTTCGTGGCGCAGCACAATCGCCCCGGCGCGCCGCGCAATCTCGGTGGTCTGGTCGGAAGATCCATCATCCACCACAATCACATGGTCGACATATTCCTGAACGGCGAGCACCAAACTGCCAATAAATCGTTCTTCGTTGAATGCGGGAATAAGGGCAACAATTGCATCTTTATGCGACAACACTGACCAGTTATTTGCCTGGTTGATCATCGTTGCTGAAACATGATTCTCAATTTGCTCTGCCATAATGTTTCCTTGTTGCGATGATAGTTGCGATGATGGATGATAGATGGTGTACACTGAATTGTTGAATACTGTATCATTGCGCCACAGCCGCCTCTCTCGTTCCACCACTGTTGCAAATCACAGCAAACCGGCCCTGGCGCGAAAGCCAGCTGCCAGCGGCACCATTGCGCGTCGTATCGGTATTTTTTCGCTGTTGAGGGAACGTTCTGCCCCGGCAGAGAATCACGCGCTGCGCTTGGTTGCAAGCAAAGCGGTGGGCCGTGGGCTGAGGCTTCTCCTTTTCTTCTCGTGTATCCCCTTCACAAAGTAAAACGCATTTGCTGCAAAGCGAGAGCCTGCTGCAACATTACGGCAAGGTGACGGGCATGTAAACAGCCGTTCACAAAGCGGCAACGGATTTACGATTGACGATTAAGGGCGGACGAAGGACGAAGGGCGAATGGAGATTTACCACGGAGGCACGGAGGTTTGGAGTACGAAACCACGAAGGCACAGAGA
>LJCR01003649.1 GCA_001399705.1 Kouleothrix aurantiaca | reverse complement strand
AATCCGAACCGATGCTCTGGACATACTTCCCTCCTGTATCCAATACCAGCGATACACCTGCACCACGCAAGAGGCCAGAAAGCATGAATCGTTGATGCGGCCGCGACATATGCGGCATATGAATAGGGTATGGCGACGTCCCGGGGTGCGCGGATTATAGGGGTGGGCGCGGCGTTTTGTCAAATAGTACGTAGGGTGAAATTCGCCTGCGCGGCGTGCGGCAGAGTGCGCCCATCCAAACGAGAGCCCAAAGAATAATTGGGAGCAAGGAAATTCGCCTGCGCGGCGCGCGGCAGGGTGCGCCGGCACCCTGCACCCCGCCCAGGGCTTTCGCCACACCCACTTCGTGGGTACCCGACCCCAAATTTGAGGTGGTGCCATATTCATCGTTGAGCGGTCATGCCTCCGTTGTGCTTATGACATGAGACCCAAGAACTGGTCAAGTGGCAATGTTAGGAATCCTGCACTTTTGCCTGCGCTTCGAGCCAGGCTACCTTGAACGCCACTGGGGTCAAATAGCCCAGCTGGCTATGTG
>LJCR01003647.1 GCA_001399705.1 Kouleothrix aurantiaca | reverse complement strand
GGCGCTCCACGCGACTGGAAAAGCTTTTGCCCACCAGGCGCTGGTGCTGGCGCTGCTGGGCGCGGCCAGCGGGCTGGATGAAGAAGCGGCGGTGCTGGTCGAGCTGCACACCTTCACGGTCAGCATGGTTGGCGCGGCGGTGCGCCTGGGCGCGCTCGACCACGCTGCCGCGCAGGCGATCCTGCTCCATGCGCAGCCCGTAATCGCCGCCGCCGCCGACGCCAACCGCGCGAGCGACTGGCGCGACATTGGCGGCTTCGCGCCGCAGATCGACGTGATGCAGTTTCGCCATCGCTACGCCGACATGCATATGTTCGCGAGCTAATACTATTCACCACAGATATCCATGCGGCTGCGCCGCACCCTGATGGATGAAAATAGAACGCGAACGGTTCTTGGTTCTTAGTTCTCGGTTCTATTTTCGTGTTAGAGGCGCAAAGAACACAGGACCGAAAACGTAGAACCTATAAACCTGCAACCTCCCGAACTGTACATCCGAAACGAGGCAGCAATGCACCTTGACCATGTGTTCAAT
>LJCR01003652.1 GCA_001399705.1 Kouleothrix aurantiaca | reverse complement strand
GTGCTAGAGGCACAGGCCGCGCGATTGGGTGCTAGCCTGGATGCACTGGCGCTGGCGGCGGCGCTCGCGCAGCCATGGGCGGGCATCGTGCTCAGCGGCGCGTCCACCGTTGAGCAATTGCTGTCCAACCTGCGCGCGACCGATCTGCGCTGGGATGACGAGGCTACCGGGGCGCTCGCGCCGCTGGCCGAAGCGCCAGCCGCCTACTGGGCCGCGCGCAAGGCGCTCGCGTGGAATTAGCCGCTGACGTGACGACCGACCACCGACGAATGACCAACGACGAACGACGAACAATGGCAGGAATTTAACCGCAAAGCGCGCAGAGGGCGCAAAGATTTTTGAGTTGATGGTTGCAGGTTAGGAAGTGGAAGGTTTGCAGGTTGCAGATTGACTGCCAACTGGCTACTGTCGCCTGCCGACTTGCGTGCCCGTTCACCTTGTCACCCCGTCACCTTGTCATCTTGTCACCCTGCCCCTACTGATACTCCAGCGCATTGCGCACATTGATGCGCGCCGCGCGCCAGGCCGGCAGGTA
>LJCR01003645.1 GCA_001399705.1 Kouleothrix aurantiaca | reverse complement strand
GTTTTTGACGACTTCCTCGAAGCGCTTTACTACACACTCCGGGCCGAGCCAGACCATGTGCGCGCGCAGGCCGCGCACGAGCCGGCGCCAGCGCCGCCCGAGGACGAGGCCAGGGCCTTCACGCGGTTGCGCCAGCGGTACGGAAAGCATTGGGAAGAGGTCCACACCCAGTTTGCCCGCGCGATGGGCTGGGTGCGCCTGGCGACCGCGATGGGCATGATCGACGTGCTGGGACCCGTGTACGCGCGGTGGGGCGCCGTCAACGTCGACGCCGGCCAGTTCTTTACGCCGCCGGATGTTTCCAAGCTGCTGATCCGCGTCGTCGCCGACCCGATGCCGGCGGTGGTGCTCAGCACGGACGGCGTACCGCTTGACGAGGGCGTCGGCACCGTGCTGGCGCAGCACATCGAGGCCGCGATCGCGGCCCGGCCAATGGCCGCGCTGATGGCGTTTTTCGGCCAGGCGTTCCGCGCCGCCGAGGCGGCGCATGCGCGGCTCGTCGACGCCGCGGCCACGCTGTTAGAGCTGGATCGCGC
>LJCR01003644.1 GCA_001399705.1 Kouleothrix aurantiaca | reverse complement strand
TCGCAAGGTCGTGGGTTGGCGATGTGGCGCGGTAGACCAGATTGTTTGCGCCGCCGCTGGCACGCCTGTAGCGCCAAACCCCGCGTGTGCCTGCGTCGTGGTTTCCTTCGGCAAGGTGGCTGAGCAGGGGAGCGAGTTCCGGCAGCACAGGCGCTTGTTTTTCCATATTTTATAATCTGTTCGCCGAGACGAAGGACGAATGATAAAGGACGAAGGAACAATTGCTCGTGGTCGTTCGTCGTTCGTCGTTCGTCCTGCCCTACGTATTCGCCCGCGAAAGCCGCCCGCCGCGCAGGCCGCCCGGCAGCCAGGCGAGGAAATCTTCCCAGGCCGGCGCGCGCTCGCGCAGCAGCGTGGCGGCCAGCACGCCCCCGAGCAGCAGCATGCCATAGAACTTGTACGACACGCCCAGCACCGTCAGGAAGCCCATCACCGGGCCGCCGTAGAAGCTCCACTGGTTGCCGTAGGATGTGAGCGCGTAGGCCAGCGCCAGCGCGCACGCCTGCCCCAGCGGCACCTCGCGATCGCGCAGGTGC
>LJCR01003646.1 GCA_001399705.1 Kouleothrix aurantiaca | reverse complement strand
CGGCAACGTCGCGGGCATCGGGCAGGCGCTCCAGCAGAACCCCGACTTCCGTTTCTACCAGACGCGCAACGAGCAGGCCATGGTGCATAGCGCCACCGCCTACGCCAAGGTGAAAAACCGCCTGCAAGCGTTTGCCTGCACCACCTCGATCGGGCCGGGCGCGACGAACATGATCACTGGCGCGGCGACTGCCACCGTCAACCGCCTGCCGGTGCTGCTGCTGCCCGGCGACATCTTTGCGCGGCGGAATGTCGCGCCCGTGCTCCAGCAGATCGAGTCCGAGCTGTCGCAGGATTTTTCGGCGAACGATTGCTTCAAGCCGGTGAGCCGCTACTGGGATCGTATCAACCGCCCCGATCAACTGCTCACCGCGCTGCCCGAAGCCATGCGCGTGCTCACCAGCCCGGCCGAAACCGGCGCGGTGACGCTGGCGCTGCCGCAGGATGTCCAGACCGAAGCCTTCGACTACCCGGCGGCGTTTTTCCGCAAGCGCGTGTGGAACGTCGCCCGCAACCGCCCCGACCGCACCGCGCTCG
>LJCR01003642.1 GCA_001399705.1 Kouleothrix aurantiaca | reverse complement strand
CCGCAGCTGCCGCGCCAACCGCAATGGCTGAGCCAACCGCCGCGTCGGCCCCGGCCGCCAGCGGCACGCCCGACAAAGTCACGCTGCAGCTGAAGTGGGTGGCCCAGGCGCAGTTCGCCGGCTACTACGCCGCCGCCGACCAGGGCTTCTACAAGGACGAAAACCTGGATGTGACGATCAAGCCCGGCGGGCCCGACATCGCCCCCGAGCAGGTTGTTGCCTCGGGCCCGGCCGAGTTTGGCATCAACTGGCTGGCCAGCCTGCTGTCGGTGCGCGAGCAGGGTACGCCGCTGGTGAACATCGCCCAGGTGTTCCGCAACGCGGGCATGCGCGAGCTTTCGTGGAAGGACAGCAACATCAGCACGCCCGCCGACTGGAAGGGCAAGAAAGTGGCGGTGTGGTTCTTCGGCAACGAGTTCAACCTGCTGGCGACGCTGGCCAAGTACAACCTCGACAAGGACAAGGACATCACCCTGGTGCAGCAGCCGTTCGACATGAACATGCTGCTGAACAAAGAGGTGGATGCCGCTGCCGCGA
>LJCR01003641.1 GCA_001399705.1 Kouleothrix aurantiaca | reverse complement strand
GCTCGGAATCGACGGCGCCGGCATTGCAGGCGCGCGTGGTAGGCAGCGCCGGGCTTGCCACCAGCACAAGTACCGGCTGGCGCGCGCTTGCCAGCCCAGCCTGGCGCAGCGACGCGGCCCTGGTGCCCGCCTGGGGACTGATCGGCCCCACCGAGCTGCTCGATCTGCGCGCGCTGCCTGCCAATTGGATGCAGCCCGGCTTCGACGATGGGGGCTGGCCAGCCGCCGCAGCAGCAGTTGCACCGCCGGGGCGCGTGGCGCCGCGCACGCTACCCACGCTGGCGAACGTACCAATCCCTGCGGCAGTGCGCGAAAGCGGCGTGCTTGCGCTGGGCATGCGTATTGCCGAGCTGCTGGGCGACTCCACGCGCCCGGTGAACTACACGCTCCGCGCGCTTGCGAGCACAACCATCACAATAGAAACGCTCGCATCGGCCGTGAGCGGCAGCCGCACGCTCACGCTCGACGGCAGCGCGCTGGAGTGGCAGCCGCGGCCAAACCGCCCCGACGTCGTATTCGCCACGCGTGCGCTTGGCG
>LJCR01003643.1 GCA_001399705.1 Kouleothrix aurantiaca | reverse complement strand
CGGCCATGTAGAACAAGAGCAGCACCTGCCGGTCGGGCTCGGGCAGCGCGGCGATGCCGGCCTGGATCTGGCGCTGCAGCTCGCGTGTTTCGGCCAGCTCAGCGGGGCCGGGCTGTGCACTCGCCAGCGCGCCTGCCACGTCGAGCGGCAGCTGGGCATGCGCCTTGCCGCGCACCAGCCGGTCGGCGCATTTCAGCACCACCCGGCGGAACCAGCCCGGGAAGGCGACCGGCTCGCGAAGCCCGCCTAGGTGCACAAAGGCCTCAATAAAGGCTTCCTGCGCGGCATCCTGCGCCAGGTGCGCGTCGCCAAGCACGGTGTAGGCCACCGCGTGAGCCATCGCCTGAAAGCGCTCGACTACCGCGCCGAATGCTTCCAGATCGCCATGTTGCGCCGCGCCGATGCATGCTGTCAGAGAAGCTTCCATAATCCTCGCGCTCCGTCGTTCGCCTTCACATATAAGTCCCATCCTGCGCGCAAAAGGTTACCAGCGATGGACGACCGACGACCGACGAACGACGACCGACGACCGACGAC
>LJCR01003639.1 GCA_001399705.1 Kouleothrix aurantiaca | reverse complement strand
GGCGTGCGTGGTGCGTGAGCTGTCGGCGGCGCGCCCGATGGCCGTGGCCGGGTCGTGCGCGAAGGCCAGCACCACCGGGGCCAGCCGCATGATCGATCCATTGCCAGCCGCGCGCGGGTCGTCCGAGCCGGCAAACGGGTTGCCGGCGTCGGCAAAGCGCTGCAGGGCCGCGCGTACGGTGATGCCAATATCAAAGCAGCTGCCTGTGCTGGACATATAGCCATCGCGCATCCAGCGTACGTAGCGGCTGATCTGGTCGTGGGCGTGGAAGCCGCCGCGCTCGACCAGGCTGGCCGCCAGGCACAGCGCCATCGAGGTGTCGTCGGTCCACTGGCCGGGCTGCAGGCCAAACGGCCCGCCGCCGACCATATCGGCAATTGGGGCAAAGCTGCCGGGCGCTTTGAATTCAAGTGTGGTGCCAACCGCGTCGCCGGCCGCAAGGCCCAGCAGCGCGCCGCGATAGCGGTCGTTCAGGTCGCCTGTACTGGTCATTTGCTCCTCAATGAACAAGCTTATCCAATCAGCAAAACCTTGCCGT
>LJCR01000364.1 GCA_001399705.1 Kouleothrix aurantiaca | reverse complement strand
CTCGCACAGGGCTGCCGTTGCCGCGCCGGTTGATACGTTGCCTGCGACAATTTGCGCATCGGCGAAGGCTTCGCGCACGCGCAGCACTGCCCCGAGCACGCCCTGCGAATGACCGTGGGCAGTGTCGATCACCAGGACATCGGTGCCGAGCTTGACGAGCGTTGCCGCGCGCTCGAGGAAATCGCCGGAGGCACCAATCGCCGCGCCCACCCGCAGGCGGCCTTGCTCGTCCTTGCAGGCGTTCGGGTGCTCGATCTGCTTCATAATATCTTTTACAGTGATCATCCCGGACAGTTTGCCGCGCCGATCAACAACCAGCAGCTTTTCGATGCGATGTTTGTGCAGAATTTCCTTGGCCTGCTCAAGCGTAGTACCTTCGGGAACTGTAACAAGATTTTGCGCGGTCATCAGCTCGCGAATCGGCCGGCTGCGTTCGGTTTCGAAACGCAAATCGCGATTGGTGAGAATGCCAACAAGTTCGTGTTCGGCTGTGGTGATTGGAATGCCCGAGATGCGATATTCGGCCATGAGATCGAGGGCGTCGCCGACGGTTTTGTCGGGCCCCATGGTGATGGGGTCGGTAATCATGCCGCTTTCGGAGCGCTTGACTTTGCGCACCATTTCAGCTTGCTCATCGATCGAGACGTTTTTGTGAATAAAGCCGATACCGCCTTCGCGGGCCAGCGCAATGGCGAGACGATGCTCGGTGACGGTGTCCATGGCCGAACTAGTGACGGGGATATTCATGCGAATCGTGCGTGTCAGCAGCGTGGCCACATCCGCCTTGGAAGGCAGCACATGCGACTCTGCTGGCACAAGCAGCACGTCATCGAATGTCAGCCCATCGCGTGCGTATTTGTCGTCCCAATCGATTGACATGACCTCTCCTTTACGAAGGTTTTAATAATGACGTAGTATCGCACGGCTCTGTTACGCGGAACCATGATAACAAAAAGCCCCCCGCGCGGGGGCGCAGAGGGCAGCAGCAACGACTGCCACGTGTTGTAATTGATTTATATAGCGTAGCTGCGGTTGCATGGCTCCGAATAGAATGGCGACTTGTTCCACGTACTATACGCCGACCGTATCATTTCGTCAACCGCCGCTGGCGCCTTTTAAACGCTCGGCGAGTGCGACATAGCGTTGCATTGCCTGCTCTGAGCTGATGCCTTTCAACTTCGCCCAGGCATCGTACTTGGCCTGGCCGACGGGATCAAACATGCCAGGCCGTTTACCAGTGGCATCGCCGGCGGTGGCCTGTTTATACAAGGCATAAATTTCCAGCAATGTGGTGTTGTCGGGGCGTTTGGGCAGCGCCTGAATCGCGGTGGCGGCTGCTTCAAATTGAGTTTTGAGATCGTTCATTGGTACGTCCTTCTACTCAAACCAGCGCTCCTATGAAGCCCATGTCGGTTGCTGCGCCATCGGGCGATCGAGTGCTGCGGCGATGCGCTCGACCTGTGCCATCATGCTGGCAAAGCTCGGTGGGGTAAGCGCTTGTTCACCGTCACAGGTTGCAAATGCGGGTGCGTGGTGCACTTCGACAATCAGGCCATCGGCGCCGGCAGCGACGGCTGCGCGGGCGAGCGGGACGACCCGGTCGGCGCGGCCACTGGCGTGCGATGGATCGACGATCACCGGGAGATGCGAAAGCTGCTTGATCAGCGGTACGGCGTGCAGATCGAGTGTGAAGCGGGCGCTATCGTCAAAAGTACGAATGCCGCGCTCACAAAGCACGACGTTGGGATTGCCTTCCGAGAGAATATATTCGGCGGCCAGCAGCAGATCAGTGACAGTGGCGGCGAAGCCGCGCTTAAGCAGCACGGGCCGGCCACTGCGGCCAACCGCGCGCAGCAAGGGGTAGTTCTGCATGTTGCGCGCGCCAACCTGCAGCATATCGGCGCAGGAAAGCACCATCGGCAGCGTTTCAACATCCATGATCTCGGTGACGACTGGCAGGCCAGCGATCTCGCGCGCCTCGGCCAGCAAGCGCAAGCCCTCGATGCCCAACCCCTGAAAGGCATACGGGGAGGTGCGTGGTTTGTATGCGCCCCCGCGCAGCATCACCGCGCCCGCGTCTTTGACGGCTTGCGCCACTGCCAGCACCTGGTCGCGCCCTTCGACAGTGCAGGGACCGGCGATAACGGCAACCGCTGCGCCGCCAATTTCGGCGGGCTGGGCTGCGCCAAGCTCGGAACCCAGGTGCACAACTGTGTCGGCTTCGTGGAACTCGCGCGAAACCAGCTTGTAGGGCGCAGTGACGCGGATAAGCTCGCGCACGCCGGGCAGGCGCTCGATGCGTTCGCTATCGGCGATTGGCCCGCGGTTGCCCGTAATTCCAATCGCAGTTCGTGTCGGCCCTGGCATGGCGTGGGCGGTGTACCCAAGCTCGGCCACTGCGCGGCAGACCTGCTCGATCTGCTCGGGTGTGGCGCTGGCATTCATCACAACAAGCATGTGTCTATCCTTACTCAGCGTTGTGTAGGGAGCGAACCATACTACTGCTAATAGTAATCAGCTTGCCCTGCTAGCAACTTCGTTATAGTTCGGCGCGCGCGTTAGCAGCGCTGCTACGCGTGGGCGCAGTGTAACATTGCGCAGAAGCGTGGTCAAGCCTGGCTGCAGAAAGCAGTAGTCTAAAGAATATCGCTTTCTGAAAAGGAATCTTATCGTAGCTCGCACGAGCCTGTTATGCAAACAAGCGCCTTGCATGTGGCTGTGAAAAAAGTATTGCTATGGTATTGGACCTATGATACGATACTCGCACTACCAATAAAGGAGCGCAGCCAGTGCAACTCGAAGGCACTCTTGATACATTCCCACTTCGCGAGCTCATTGAGATGGTGGTATATAGCTCGGTGACCGGGGCACTTCAGGTTCAGGTCAACGGCGGTATTGGGCGGCTGTATTTCCGCGATGGCCGGCCATATCATGCCGTGGCAGGCGAACATACTGCCATCAACGCAGTTGGTGCGATGTTTGAGCAGAAGAACGCGCGCTTTCGCTTCGCGGCTGGCGATGTAAGTGCCGACACAACTCTGTGGATGGATCCACTGGAGATGATCGAGCATGCCGAAGAGCTCGCGCGGCTCTGGCAAAAGGTGCGGCAAAATATTCCTGACGTGAATCACATTCCGTTCTTAATTGGGACTGTGGCGCAGAATCAGGTTCATATTGATGAAACTATCTGGCCGGTGCTATCCGTTATCGATGGCCAGCGCACCGTGCAAGAAATTTCTGCCCAGCTGAACCTGGTTCTGCTCGATACATGCCTCGCGCTGGTGACGTTGATTGAGCAAGGGCTGGTTGTGGTGAAGCGTTCGCCTGTAGCGAAACCGCCCGCGATTGCACTGCCGGAGACCTTGCACAAAGACCCGGAGCCGGCTCAACCCCCGGCCCCAGCTGCGAACTCTTCTGGCTTCCTCGAACGCCTGCTGGCCGATGCGAAAGCAAAGGAGCAGCAGCGCCCGGATCTCACCGATGATCAGGCGCAAGAGCGCAAGCAGGTCTATCGCTACGTCGACGACCGACGCTAAGGCGCTGCCGTGGCTGCCAGCGCGGCGCCGGCTGATTATGACAATACTGTGCTGTACAGCAATTGCCTGGCTGGCTAGCCCAGCTGGGCATCTGCTTGTGTTGCTGCCTTTTCTGCTATTAGGCCCAGGCTACCTGATTGAAGGTTTCCTGCGGCCTTTTTCTCATCCCACACCATTTCTTCGGCCTTCAATCTGGATTGGCCTGAGCCTGAGCGTGATCGCGCTGCTGTATGAGTGGGCGACTGCGCTTAGCTTTGCCTTGACTCTGCCCGTGCTGGTGCTGCTGGCACTGACTTGCGGCCTGGGATGCGTTGCCCGCTTGTGGTTGGGTAAAGCAGGCCAAACCGAGGTGCGCGCGTACATCGGCGGCTGGGAGCTGGCGCTGGCAGCGGTGCTGGCGTTTACGGCGTGGACGCGCGTTTATGAAGTTCGTGACCTGGCGCTGCCAAACTGGGTTGACTCAGTGCATCACGCCCTCCTGATACGCGTGGTGGCGGAGCGCGGGCTGGCGCCGCTCGACCTGCGGCCTTACCTGCCAATTGTGGAACTGCCCTACCACTGGGGCTACCATGTGTTTGTCGCGACGCTGATGCGGCTTGCACAGGCAGAAATCCCTGCGGCAATGCTGTGGAGCGGCCAAGCGCTGAA
>LJCR01003640.1 GCA_001399705.1 Kouleothrix aurantiaca | reverse complement strand
GGCGGGCGCAGCCGGGCTGTATGGCCTCAACATTCACGACGTGCCCTACGACGCGGCGCGCATGACAAGCGACCTGGCCGCGCTGCGCGAAGAAGCCCTGCGCCTGCGCCCCAAGCTGATCATCATCGCCGGCAGCATGTGCCTGTTCCCCTACCCGGTCGCCGAGGTGCGCGCCATTGCCGACGCGGTTGGCGCCTACCTGATGTACGACGCCGCGCATATGTCGGGCCTGATCGCGGGCGGGGAATTTCAGCAGCCGCTGGCCGAGGGCGCGCACCTGATGACCAGCTCGACCTACAAGTCGTTTGGCGGCCCGCCGTCGGGCATTATTCTCACCGATGATGCCGAGCTGGCGCAGCGGCTGGATGCGATTGCCTACCCCGGCCTGACGGCGAATTTCGACCTGGCGAAAACCGCCGCGCTGGTGGTTGCCATGCTCGATCTGCGCGAGTTTGGGCGTGCCTATGCCCAAATGTGTATCGCCAACGCCCGGGCGCTGGCCGCCGTGCTGGCGGATGCCGGCTGCCCCGTGCACGAA
>LJCR01003638.1 GCA_001399705.1 Kouleothrix aurantiaca | reverse complement strand
GTCTGCTGTGCGGAGTGTGATCATCTTCGTACCTTGTGTCCCGTCGCGGCGGCCCGCGCCTCGCATGTCGGAGAAGGTGCGACGGGTATCGGTGACGCCGGGGCAGGCCGGCGGATTCAGCACCGCGCCCAGCGGAGACCGCGTGCTAGAGCGCGCCCGCCTTTTCGAGCGCAGCGCGGATGCTTTTAGCAGCATTCTTTCGAGCCTGCTTTGTCCAGGGGTCGTCTGCTTCGAGGCATTCAAGGATGCCAATACAAACGCTAGCCAGTTCAGGCGCAGCGGTCATTAACCGCACAGTGCCTTCATTGTGGGGATTGTCGTCACTGTTCGCGCCGTGATACTCGGCAATCAAAGCGCCGTCCGCGTCGCGTATTGTCCAGATGTGTGCTGCGGGGTGACCGTAACTCCAGGGGGACTTCGCGTGTGCCATCTCACTTCGCTTTCTTCATACCTAGCGGGCGGTGCCGCCCGGTTTCCGCTTGCCTTTGCTTTTCGGTTCCGCTGGCGCGACCGACTCGGCAGCAATACCCATCGCTTT
>LJCR01003636.1 GCA_001399705.1 Kouleothrix aurantiaca | reverse complement strand
AGAAGGCGCGGCTGGTGTCCGAAGCCGGCCCGGCGATCAATGTCGCGCTGCTGGCGCCCAGCAGCGAGCAGGCGACCCTGACGGTCCCAGCGCAGACAACTCTTCCCGCCGGCGAGGCGGAGTACCGGCTGGAGGTGAACGGCGCGACAGGTGCTGCGCCCGCGCTGATGCTGCGCGACTTCATCGAGCGCAAGGTGGTGGCGGGCGTGCTGACAGAGTACGCCTACACCGGGCGTGTCGTGGCCGATGCGAGCGGCGCAACCGCCACCATGCACACCGCCTCCGATGCGGCGAGCCAGGCGACGGGCGTGCTGCACAATGGCGACGAGGTGGTTCTGCTGCGCACCGATGTGGATGGCTGGTACCAGGCGCGCATCGCCAAAAGTGCCGACGCCGCGCAGGTGGGCGTGAGCGGCTGGGTCGAGCGCTGGCTGATCGACAACCAGGGCGCGCCGCCGCTGCCTACCGCCGAGCCAACCGCCGCGCCGAAGCGCTATGTTGGCCGCGTCTACAGCGCGCCAACCGACGGCGCGGTGCAG
>LJCR01003637.1 GCA_001399705.1 Kouleothrix aurantiaca | reverse complement strand
TTCACAATCGTCATGCTGGCGAAGAGCAACGCGCCGCCGCTGAGCGCGCTGTCAGGCTGGGGGCGGGCAAGCAGCCCGCGGAAGTGCGCAAAATTTTCGAGCCCGCGCGCGCGCAGCGTTTCCATTTGCGTCCGGGCGCCCGCGCCGCGCTCGTGGCGCCTGGCCCACACAGCATCGAGCACGCCCGGCAGCTGCCCATCCGCCAGCTCGGCCAGCGACACGCTGGCGTCTTCCTGGCCGATTTCGCGCATAAAGCTGCGCACTTTTGTTTCGTAGTCGAGCGCGACGGCCGCCACACCGCGCAGCGTCGCGAAGATCAGCCCGTGCAGGCGGCTGCTCAGCAGCATGTCGGCCTGGCCGAGCAATTCCAGCGCCGCGGCGGGTGTTTCGGGAATGCGAAGCTCGGCCGGGCTGGCGTGGCGCATGTGCCCCAGCGCCGCGCGCACCACCGTGGCATCGTCGAAGCGGGCGCGGTAGCCGGTTTGGAAGACGACAAAGCGCACGCGCGCACCGTAGCTTTCGACCATATGGTCGCAGGC
>LJCR01003635.1 GCA_001399705.1 Kouleothrix aurantiaca | reverse complement strand
CTGGCGCGCGTGCGCCGCCACACCGATGTGCCGCTGGTGGTAGGTTTTGGCATCAGCACGGCAGAACACGTGCGCCAGGTAGGCGAAATTGCGGATGGCGCGATCGTCGCCAGCGCGCTGATCGACCGCATGGAGCAAGCCCCTGACGCCGACGTTGTCGCGACCGCAACAAGCTATCTGCGCGAGGTGCAAGGCGCCGAGCCGGCTGTGAGCGGCTAGCCCTGTGCTATAATGGCGCTGTCGAAACCGCAATGGGGCGGTGCGCGGCGTCGCCCTACGGCTCGGGAGGAACACCATGCAGTCAAGGGCATATGTGCTGATCGAGGCAGAGGCCGGCCAGGTCGGCCCGATTCTGGAGCGGCTGCGCAGCGTGGCGGGTATTGCGCGCGCCGACGCAGTGACTGGCCCGTACGATGTGATCGCGACGCTGGAAACGGACGAATCGCGCGAAATTGGCCGGCTGGGGATGAATGAAAGCCACGGCGTGGCTGGCATCAAGCGCACGGTGACATGCCTCGCCATCTAAGCCGAGTTTGTGTT
>LJCR01003634.1 GCA_001399705.1 Kouleothrix aurantiaca | reverse complement strand
GGGGGAAGGGGGCAGGGGGGAGGGGGCAGGGGGCAGGAGGCAGGGGGCAGGAGGCAGGGGGCAGGAGGCAGGAGGCAGTCGGCAGGAGGCAGGAGGCGCTGGTGCAGTGCGGTTGCCGGCCGGTGAAGTGTCGTCAGTCGTCGGTCTGCCTGCCCTGAGCTTGTCGAAAGGTCGGTCGTCACCGGCATCCTGAGTAGGCCGCAGGCCGTATCGAAGGGTGCCATACGCCATTTCCCTTCCAAACCCCCCGTGCCTCTGTGCCTCTGCGGTGAAATTCCCGGTCGTCGCAACCTGCAACCTGCAACGTGCCAACCTGCGACAATTACCCCAGGCCGTGCTCGATGGCGAAGCGGGTGGCGGCGCTGCGCGAGTTGACCTGCAGCTTGCCGTAGATCGCGGAAAGGTGCGTGCTGACGGTGCGGCGGCTGACGATCAGGCGCTCGGCAACTTCGGCGTCGGTGAGGCCCTGCGCAACCAGGCGCAGCACGTCGACTTCGCGGGCGGTGAGGCCGCCGGGGTTGCCCTGGCGGCGGGCGGCGG
>LJCR01003633.1 GCA_001399705.1 Kouleothrix aurantiaca | reverse complement strand
CTGCAGCATCGCTTTCTTGATACTGCACTAGCGATAGTGCTTTTCAAGCTTGGTTGAAAGTTTACGCACTACGCACTACGCGCTACTATTCCGCATTATAGTGCGTAGTGCGTAGCACCCGGCTTCAACGTAGGCTCTCAAAACACAATCTATGTCATCTGCGAAATCTGTGGATAATCTCGCAAAAAAATGAGCAATACACATCTCGAACAACTTGGCCCAAACGCGCGCGACCTCGCCGAGCGCTCGCTGAACTGGATGGATGCTTGCTGGGACGATGCGGCTGGCCTGTTCCAGATGCCTGATCGCGCTTTCTACGAAGACGGCCATGTGAGCGCGGAAGTTCACCTTGTGCGCGAAACCGCCTGGTACGCGCTTGGCCTGCTGCTGCGCAACCAGCCCGGCGACGCCGCCCGCGCCGGCCGCGCCATTGACGCGCTGCTGAACTACCAGTTCGACGCGCCCGGCGAGCCCTACCACGGCACATGGTATCGCTCGCCGCACGAGCCGCTGCCCCCGCCCGGCGCGGTCGTCTGGCGC
>LJCR01003630.1 GCA_001399705.1 Kouleothrix aurantiaca | reverse complement strand
CTCATAGATAGCGGCGGCCTCGGGCGCGAGGTTCAGCGCCAGGTATGCATCGGCCAGCTCCTGCTCGGCCACTGCTGAGTCGAGCGGCATGTTCAGGTCGGTGTAGCGGCGGCGCGAGCGCTCCAGGTAATCGAGCGCGCGGTCGTAGTGGCCCTGGAACAGTTCGAGATTGCCCAGGTTGCACTCGATTTCGGCCCGGGTCACCTCCAGGTCGGCGGCCTCGGCGTGGAACAGCGCCTGCTCGTAGAGCTGCGCCGCGTCGCGGAAGTGATATTGCAGGCTGAGCACGTTGGCGAGGCCGTTATTTGCGTAGGTCAGCAGCTTCTGATCGCCCAGAGCCAGAAATCGGTCGCGCGCAGAGCGGTAAAAACGCTCGGCTTCAGGATACTGATCGCGGCGATGGTACAGGTTGCCGAGGTTCTGCTCAACCTTACCGGCCGACAGCAGGTCGCCATACGCCAGGAAGACCTCGCGCGTGCGCAGCCCGCATTCGATCGCTTCGTCGTAGCGGCCAAGCATGGCCAGCGCGTAGATTTTGCTT
>LJCR01003632.1 GCA_001399705.1 Kouleothrix aurantiaca | reverse complement strand
GAGTTGTATAGGCGGCCGGGCAGCACCTCGCCGGGCGGGAACAGGTCGAGTGCGGTCATTGCCAGAGTGGGAAAGCGAAAAGCCGCCGCCTGCACGCTGCCGTCGGGGTTGAGCAGGCGCGGCCCAACTGCGCCGACACGCGGATGCGCTTCCAAAAAGGCATGTAACGCCTCAATCGCGCCGGGCTGAACGACAGTGTCGGGGTTGAGCAGCAACACAAACTCGGGCAGGTGGGGGCCACTGTCTGCCACGCTGTCGCTCGTACTGGCTTCTTTTTCCCCAATTCCCAAATGACGAATGCCGGCGTTGGTGCCGGCCGCAAAGCCAAGGTTCTGCTCCAGCGCCAGTAGCTCAGCATCGGGGAAGCACTCGCGTACCATGGCCGCGCTGCCGTCGGCCGACGCATTATCGACCACGACGATGCGCAGCGGCACCGCGCAGCCGCGCAGCGACCCGAGGCAGTCGCGCAGCAGCGCGCGTGTATTGAATGAGACGATTACAACGCCAATTGTGCTCATAGCGCGGCGTAGTGTAGCAGGGG
>LJCR01003631.1 GCA_001399705.1 Kouleothrix aurantiaca | reverse complement strand
TTCCGACAGCGCGCGCGCCCACGAGCAGGCGGTGCTGGACGAAATGCGTGGGCTCGGGGCGCGTGTGGTGGGAGTGGGGAGTGGCGCGGCTGAGGTGGCGCTGGCCAACCTGCCCGAGGTGGTGCGCGGGCCGCTTTATTTGCCCTTCGGCCAGATGCTGGCCTACGAGCGGGCAGTTTCGCGCGGGCTTACGCCCGACCAGCCCAGCCAGCTCAGCGCCGTGGTGAAACTGAGCTAGAACAATATCATTCAACTAAGAACGACAGGAACGTTCACCACAGATATCCATGCGGCTGCGCCGCACCCTGATGGATGAAAATAGAACGCGAACGGTTCTTGGTTCTTAGTTCTCGGTTCTATTTTCGTGTTAGAGGCACGGAGGGCTTCGGGAGCAATACTTTTCGAGTCAGGCTGCCAGGAACAGTTACCACGAAGACACGAAGGCACGAAGGACTTCAGGAGGCTATAAAATCTTGGAGTCTTCGAGTCTTTGTGGCAGTGCGATAAGAACCTTCACCACAGATGTCCATGCGGCTGCGCC
>LJCR01000363.1 GCA_001399705.1 Kouleothrix aurantiaca | reverse complement strand
GGCCGAGGCGCTGCCCGGCCGGCTTGGCGAATGGCTGCCTGGGATCGACATCACTGCGTTGCGCCAGGAGGTTATTCAGGCGCTTGCGTTTACAGGCATGCCCGAGGCAAGCGATGCCGAGCGCGCCGCCTACCTCCGCGCCTGGCAGCGCCCGCCACAAACGCGTGAGGAGCGCTTCCTGGCCGTCGCCTATGGCGCCGAAGCCTTCCTGCGGTGGAGCTTTGCGCAGGACGCTCTCGCGAACGAGCACGCGCAGCTCGTGCTGGAGTACCTGGTCGAGGAATCGCGGCTCGACGCTCGCCGGGCGCTCTGGCGGGCGGAAAATCCTCGCGGCGCGGCCCTGGCTGACGAGATAGCGGCCAGACTGCGCCGGATCGAGCAGACCGTCGACGAGCTTCAGCCGCTGAACACCGACGAGGCGATCGCGCGCGGCGCCGCCATCGCCGATGCGAAAGATCGCGCCGACGTGTTCCGCGGCCTGGCAGAAAGAGCATCCGGCTTTCGTCGCAAGCATCTGTGCGAGGCCGCTATCGGCGCCATGCACGCCATCGCGGATCCGCTCACGCGCTGCCTCACCGCCTGCCATATCCTACCGCTGCTCCCCAGTGGGCTCGACCGCGAGGCTGTCGTGCGCTCCACGCTCGCCGATCTGCGCGCGATGGGGCCGGAGGCACAACCGTTCGCGGCTAGTAGCATGGCCCAGGCGCTGAACGACGGCGAGCGGGCGCAAATGCGCGCCCTCGCTGACACACTGCCGGAACAGGGCAGCGCCGGCGTCGGCAAGGTCGCCGTGCTGGCCGCGCTCATCCCTTATGCTGACGGGCCGGAGCGGCGGCAGATCAGGGAAGCGGCGCGGCGGATCGCGCGAACCCTCTCGGCAACGGCGCAGGGTGCGAACGGCAAAAGTTTGCGCGCCGAAGCGCTGGAGTACCTCGAACAGGCTCGCGAGCTAACAAGCATACACTCGCACGGGAGCCGGAAAGAGACACGGACCCGGCATACAGATAATGTTTGACAAATGTATCATAACCTGATATTATCTTAATTATGTAAAGTATAGCGCCGATCTTCTATCGAGCAGAAAGCCCGTAGTATCATGGACTCCATCGCAGCACGCGTTTCACTACCATCCGACCTGGCGCTTCTGGAGAGCGTCACGCGGCGAGCCGGCCAGATCGCCGCGCGGCGTCAGGACGGCCTGGCCATCGAGGACGAAGAATGGCGCCTGATGGCCCGCCTGACCGCGCTGGGCGTGGTATGCAGTGTCCCGAACACGAGTCTCGCGGACATCGTTGCTGTCCTTCCCGTGGCAGTCTTGAGCGAGGCATGGGAACTGGCCGTGATGATCGGCGACGAGGATGCGCTCAAAGCGCTCGAATCCCGCAACTCCACCGATCCGGGCGTCTACGCGCCTGAGAGGAGCGCCTGGTCAACTGACCGCAGCGGTTGAAACCGCGCGGCTTGTATCTGCTCTTTCGATGCTCTGGCCCAGGAGCGACACAATTGGCTGGTTGACGACAGCCACACGGGCAATATTCACGGCAGCATTCGTATCAGCGGGCGCAGTATGCCCACACGAGAGGCAACGAAAATGGGCCTGATCAGGTCGGTTGCGCTTATCGCAAAAGCCACAGGCGGCGCATGTGCGGCTGGTATTGCGCGGGTCGATGTGGATCACGCACACGCCAGAGAACTGCGCCTTGTAGCCGATAAACGTTCTGAGTTGTCCAAACGCCCAGGAATGACGCACACGTCGCTGCTCCCGTCGAACCGTTGTTCGCTCACGGATTCTGCGCAAATCCTCCAGAACGATTGCCTTACGGGTCGTGTGCGCTTTATACACCAGCGCCTTGCTGATGCGGTGATTCACGTCTTTCTGGAAGCGGTGTTCATGCCGCGCATTTTGGCGCAATCGCCAGCGCGCCCGGCGCGTGTTTTTGAGCTGCAAGCGACGGCGATGCTGATAGCGCCGTTCTCGAACGCGCTGAACTTCCGCGCCGCTATAGGTCTCGCCATCCGAGTCAGCGGCGAGGTTTGTTATGCCCAAATCCACACCCAGATAGCCAGTCGGTTCATCAGGAGTGGGCGCGGCCTTCGATTGCGTGATGCACAGATACCAGGCATCCGCACGCCGGATCAATTCCGCGCCGCCAATCTTCCAGGTCGTATCGTACAGGTAGCGACGCTGGAAATCTCCCAGGACAAGCTGACCGACCACACGGCCCGACAGGGTGTTGAGGCTGACCCGATCCAGACTGAGGAGCCGATAGGTGCGGGCATCATAGCGAATGCTGCTATCGGCGTTGAAGGTTGGACAGGTCTTGGGGATGATCTGGTCAGTGTCTTTGTCACGGCGCTCAGGAGCCGCGCGCACCGCTCGGACGGCTTCTGCCGCCTTGTCTCTGGCGCAGCACGCCAGTTGCGCGCCCAGACCGTAGGTCACGCGCGACTCGCCATAGACGAGGAAGTGCAGCTTGTTCTTGTTCGTGATACCCTGCTCCCATGCGACCGCCGCACAGTAGCTCGCCGCCGCGTTAAAGGCGGCTTGGGTTTGACGCAAAGTCGCATCAGCCACCGTGTCAACGGCAAGTTTACAGCAGACGGTTCGTGTGGAGAGCGGTGTACTCATAAAGGAAGTATACCGCGATCCGAACGTTTGTGCAAGCGCCGCTTGATGCAATCGAACACGGTTCCCATGCGGCGCTACTCATTTCCTCCACAGGGGCTAAAGCCCCGTGATTTCCAACTTGTGAGGTCTCGATGAAGACTGATGCCGAGCGGGCGCGAGATGCGCGCGGCTTCGGCGACCACCTCGCCGACCACCTGTTCTCGGCGGGGCAAGCCGATCGCCTGCGCGAGCTGGTCGCCTGCCTGATGCCGCTCTGCTACTTGCAGGAGGACGCGCTGCGCGCCGAACACGCGTTTGACGAGGCCCTGGAACGCGCGCGTCTGCTTCCGTCGCCGGAGAGCGCCACCGCACTCATCGCGGCGGGCGAGACTCTTCAGCATGCGCGGCGGCAGGCGCGTGAAGCGCTCCAGCTTTATAAGCAGGTCCGCGACATGGTGCTTCCGCGAACGGGAGATCGCGACCTGCGCGAAACGCTGGAAGCCCTCCGGCGTGACGAGACCCCCGACCGCCTTGCGGTCGACGACACCCAGGAACAGATGCGTCTCGCCGGAGCCGAAGCCCACAACAACCTGCTGGACAGCATCCTGACGCTGCTCACCGGCCGCGGCGTGCTCGCGCCGCCGCGCGAGGCCGCCTGATGAGCACCTTTCGGTAGCGGAGAAGACCGACTCATGAGCGATCCAACTGACACAAGCCAAGCACCCACGCCGCCGGCCACGACCACGCCGGCGACACTCTACGCCGTCTCTCTCCTGTTGACGACGCCGGAGGGACATGCCGCCGCCACCGCGATCGCCGACGACGCGGCCGGGGCGCTCGCCATGGCGCTGCGCGCGGCTGACCGCGAGCGACCCGGGGAGGCCCTGGGCGGCAGCGTCACGCCTATCCCGAGCGATGTTGTCGCTCTCGCGCTCATGCGCTGGCTGCTGAATGCCGACGCGGGGGCATTGCAAACACTCGCGGAAGACTTGCTGGCCGCACTGCCGGCCGAAACGATTCGCGACGCCTGGACTGTCCTGTCCTGCACGACGCGGTCCAGACAACTGATACCATGCGGCAGTCCCGTAAGCGGCGCGGCCACGGCGAGGGCGCTGCGCCCCCGCCGGACGAGCCTGCGATCGCCGCGTAATAGTGCAGTGAGGAGCAGCTATGGCAGACCAAAACCCGACTCTGGACCCGCGAGCACCGCTCGCGGGCGCCTGGGACCTGTACGCGGCGTCCTACGCCCTGCGCGGCGATGAGCGGCACGCGCCGGCGTACTTCCTGGCGCAAAACGACCGCGCCGCCCTGGCGATCGCCGCCATGGGCGGCGCGCGATCGTGGCCGGACACGCTGGAGGACAGCAAAATCACCGCGGTCGACCGCTCGCTCGTCGCTCTAGCGCTGCTGACCTTCGCCGCGCATAGCGATGATCGGGCTCTTTTGGATCTGGCCCGGCAGATCGCGCGCGAGAAGCTGATCTCCGACGCGCTGCGCGGGATAGAGGCGCTGAAGCGCGCGCTGGAGGCTGTGGCGGACGGCCAATCCGGCCACGCGCCCGATTCCGCCGGCGCGGAGC
>LJCR01003628.1 GCA_001399705.1 Kouleothrix aurantiaca | reverse complement strand
CGCTGGAACCCAAATGAATGCCAACTCGATTGAAAGGCAGTGCGGTCATGCCTCCGTTGTGCCAAAAGGCTGGCAACGGACGATGAAAGTAGCGAGGTTTATAGGAGCTATCAGTTGTGCCAAAAAGCTGGCAACGGACGACAAGAGAATCGGTGGTTACGGAAGCCATCAATCTGGCACACGCTGGAACCCAAATGAATGCCAACTCGATTGAAAGGCAGTGCGGTCATGCCTCCGTTGTGCCAAAAGGCTGGCAACGGACGATGAAAGTAGCGAGGTTTATAGGAGCTATCAATTGTGCCAAAAAGCTGGCAGCAGACGATGAGAGATCGGTGGTTACGGAAGCCATCAATATGGCACACGCTGTATCGTCAGATGCCGGCGCGGCCCGCAACGGAGGCATGACCACGGGCACTTCGCATGCCAACCACGTTCTTTTTGGGGTTCGGGGCAGCGCCCCGACGCCGGGTGCCGGGGCGGCGCGAGCCCCGGCGGCCTTGCGGCCCGAGCATACTGCATATCGGGCTGGTACAGCCGTAGGG
>LJCR01003629.1 GCA_001399705.1 Kouleothrix aurantiaca | reverse complement strand
GCTCGACCTCAAGTTCAGCACGACGGCGACTGAGGAACCCTGCCCCGCTATGAAGGGGTTTGAAACATGGTACTTCAGTCGCTCGTCGAGTTTTTCTACCAGCTGAGGAACCCTGCCCCGCTATGAAGGGGTTTGAAACTTAGCAATTTACATTTTTCTCTGTATCTGGATTCGCTGAGGAACCCTGCCCCGCTATGAAGGGGTTTGAAACATGTCTAGTCTATAAAACTAATCTAATAAGATATTTACTGAGGAACCCTGCCCCGCTATGAAGGGGTTTGAAACAATTAGTAACCCGATAGGTCGCAGGTATCCGTTAAACCTGAGGAACCCTGCCCCGCTATGAAGGGGTTTGAAACCAGCAGCAGTTGCAGCAATGGATGGTTGGTATCCACCCTGAGGAACCCTGCCCCGCTATGAAGGGGTTTGAAACGTCACGTCCATTGTGAACTGCGCGCCCGCATTCGGGCTGAGGAACCCTGCCCCGCCATGAAGGGGTTTGAAACTTAGCTGTTCTGATCGCCCTCATCGCGAACATTCTG
>LJCR01003625.1 GCA_001399705.1 Kouleothrix aurantiaca | reverse complement strand
GGATAAGAGCGAGTCGCGGGTGACTGCCGAGTTCTACAACTGCGCCGTCGAGGTGATGCGCGGCGCCGAGGCGATCGATGCATACACCGCACTGCCGCTGCAGGAAGCCTTCGATATCGAGTACTGGTTGCTCGAAGAAGCTAAGCTGCAGCGCATGCCGCCTGAACAGGAGCTGGCACGCCAGATCATCGCGGTCGTCGGCGGCGGTAGCGGGATTGGGCGCGAGGCCGCGCTGCGCCTGGCCAGAGAAGGCGCGCACATCGTCGCAATCGACCGCGACGAAGCTGGGGCGCACGTCACCGCGAAAGTAATCACCGATATGTATGGTATGGGCATCGGTGTGGCTGGAAGTGGGATTTCGAACTGCGGGCCGGCAGTCGCCCTGCCAGCCGATATCACTGACCGCGCCAGCATTCGCGCTGCGTTGGAGCAGGTCGCGCTGGCTTACGGCGGGTTGGATGCAATTGCCGTCACAGCTGGGATTTTTGTGGCGCCGGACACCGCTGGCCGCATCCCCGATGAGAAGTGGACACAGACGTTCGC
>LJCR01003626.1 GCA_001399705.1 Kouleothrix aurantiaca | reverse complement strand
GCTCTGGCCAAGCGAGTAGGCCCGCCTTGCAGAGACGGCGCGCGCGTGCCGCGCCAGCCTGGGCGAAAGCAAATGTGCGGCTGCTTCAGCAGGTGGGCGGGCGCTGCTGCTGGCTCAGGTGCTCGATCTGGCGCTGCAGCCGGTTGACGCAGCAGCCCAGCGCAAGAGTGTGGCGCGAATGCCCAAACGCGCCCGCCGCCTGCCCCAACATGCGCCAGGCAGCGCTGCGCCGCGCACTGTAGCCTAACCGAAAACCTCAAACAGCCCTATGCTGCGGCTTTTCTCCTGCCCGCCTCCTCGGCCGGCCTTGGCGCGAGCGCAAGCTCCATAAACACCAGCCAGTTGCGCAGCTCGTCGGGCAGCTCGTAGTAGGGCTGGATGCTTTGAAAGCCAAGGCGCTGGTACAGGCGCAGGGCATCCTGCTGCCGGAAACTGGTGTCGAGGCGCATGCGCGTGTAGCCCAGCGTGCGCGCTTCTTCCACAATCGCCTCGCCCAGCGCGCGCCCCACGCCCCGCCCGTGATACTCGGGGTACACAAACATG
>LJCR01003623.1 GCA_001399705.1 Kouleothrix aurantiaca | reverse complement strand
CGAGGTTTGCGCCAGCGCCAGCAGCGCGCCCAGGGCGAAACCGGCAAGATGGCGTTTCACTGGCGGTTCAGCAGCGTGTGGAGCGTCAGGTAGGCCGCGTGCGACCACAGCAGCGGGCAGGCGCTGGTGCCCCAGCGCTCGTTCCACACCGGCAGCATGTCGGGGTGGTTCAGGTTGGCCGCCACCTGCTCGGGCATGTCGCCCTCGGCGCTCCTTGCGAGCCGGGCGCGGGCCTGCCCGAACAGTGGCGCAAGCTGCGCCGCCACATCCGCCGCCGGATAGACGTTTTCGACCAGCAGCACGCCGGGAACAAGCGCAGGAAATTCAGCCCAGATCGCGGGCGCGTGCTCGAAAAACATACCTGCCTCCACACGTTCATACCTGCATCTGTGCAATCGGTGAAATCTGCGGATGTGTTTGTTCTCAGGCCGGGCGCTCGATGCGCCCCAGAATGAAGTGCGGTGGCTGCGGCTCAAGCGCCTGCGCCGACACAATCGTGACGTCGCCGCCCGCCGTGAGCAGCAGGCGCGCCCGCCCATGGCC
>LJCR01003624.1 GCA_001399705.1 Kouleothrix aurantiaca | reverse complement strand
CGATTACAACACCGACTTCAAGACCGCTGGGCAGATCACCAGCCTGTATAACGCCGACGAGTTCCGCGTGTCGGATCACGACCCGGTGATCATTGGCCTGAACCTGAACGCGCCGGCAGCAACTGCGCCAAGCATCACCACTCAGCCGCAGTCGCAGGCGATCACGAGCGGGCAGACCGCCACGCTGAGCGTGGTTGCGACCGGCAGCGCGCCGCTTTCCTACCAGTGGGATGAAGGCGCGAGCGGCGACACCGCCAGCCCAATCAGCGGCGCGACATCCGCTTCTTTCACCACGCCCGCGCTTACAGCGACCACCAGCTACTGGGTGCGCGTCTCGAACAGCGCCGGCAACGCCGATAGCGCCACTGCAACCGTAACTGTCCAGCAGGCGGCTACCGCGCCGAGCATCACCACCCAGCCGCAGTCGCAGACCATCGCGAGCGGGCAGACCGCCACGCTGAGCGTGGTTGCGACCGGCACTGCGCCGCTTTCCTACCAGTGGTATCAGGGCAGCGCAAGCGATACGTCCAGCCCGATCAGCGG
>LJCR01003627.1 GCA_001399705.1 Kouleothrix aurantiaca | reverse complement strand
CAATATAAATGCGCAAGTTGCGCAGGAAACCCTCAGTGTAGCTATACAATGCAGAAAGGGAACACACCAATGAACGCTCGCATCGAGACCACTGGCAAGACCGAGATCCGCACCGACGTGCAGGCCCGCATCCAGGAAGTGACGATCCGGCTGGCGACCATGCGCCAGATCGTCGCCCGCCGGCTGGGTGCCCACGAGGTCACCCGCACCATCGACCAGGGCGAGCTGCAGATTGCGGCGCAGCGCCGGATCGCCGAGCGCGCTCGCTCGACCATCCCGGCCCTGCGCGCCGCGGCCGACGAGGCTGAGCGGGTCTGCCAGGCGGTGGCCATCGAGGTTAAGGCGGCGACGGACGCCAAGCCAGCCGCCAAGCGCGCCCCACGCGGCAGCCGCACGGAGGTCAGCAAGGTGGTCTACGGTGAGGGCGGGCCGGTGCAGGTGGTGATGGTCACCTACCCTGCGTACCGCTACGACCTGGTGGTTGCCGGCGAGGTCGTCCACACCATCAAGGCCACGCGCGCGTGGCGCACCGAGCGCAAGGCG
>LJCR01003620.1 GCA_001399705.1 Kouleothrix aurantiaca | reverse complement strand
CCCTATACCTTCGGGTGTGCTCACCCACGACGGCTCGGGCGTGATCTCGTCGTGCGGAATTGGGCCGGGGTCGGGCAGGTCGCTTTCGTGCAGGGTCAGGAGCGGGCGTAGCGCCATATCGTGATCGCACAGGATCTGGCAGGAAAGGCGCGCCTCGCCCAGCAGTTCTTTATCGGTCAGGCGGTCGCGCTCGGCCACCGTCATCACCGCTGGCTCGCCGGCGCTGAACGCCACCCGGCATGTCGTGCAGCGCGCGTGTCCGCCGCAGCGGTGCAGAATATCGACGCCGTTCATCTCGATTGCGCGCACCAGGCGCTGCCCTTCGGGCACATCGAACGTGCCATACCCTTCGACTTCTAGCTTTGGCATAACGGTACCTCACTTCTCGAAATCCTTGCCTGTGGTTTAGCAAACCGTGCGCCACCAGTCTGCACGTTCACTGCTGCTGGAAAGCGGGCGCGAGTTTTCTGGGGCGCTTCGCCCCCATGCCCTCGATGCTACGCCCTTGAGCTTTTTCTGGGCGCTTCGCCCCCATGCCCTCGAT
>LJCR01003622.1 GCA_001399705.1 Kouleothrix aurantiaca | reverse complement strand
GCCGGCCTGCGCTACCGCGCCAGCCACGGCTACGCCAGCCGCGCCATGGTGGTCGTGCCGAACGGCATCGACATTGCGCGCTTCACGCCCGATTGCGCCGCTGGCGCGGCGCAGCGCGCGCGCTGGGGCATCCCGCCCGGCGCGATCCTGATCGGGCAGGTGTCGCGGCTCGACCCGATGAAAGGCCACGCGACTTTTCTGGAAGCCGCCGCGCGTCTGGCCAGGGAGCGCCCGCAGGTGCATTTTGTGTGCGTTGGCGCGGGGCAGGCAGGGTACGCGCAGGAACTGCGGCGCATGGCGAGCGCGCTGGGGCTCGATGGCCGGCTGACATGGGCCGGCGCGACCGATGCGCCGCGTGACGCCTACAACGCGCTCGACATTGCCACGCTGGCATCGCGCTACGGCGAAGGCTTTGCCAACACCGTCGGCGAGGCAATGGCCTGCGGCGTGCCCTGCGTCGCCACCGACGCCGGCGACTCGGCATGGGTGGTGGGCGATGCCGCGCAGGTGGTGCCGCCGAACGACGCGGAGGCGCTGGCGCAGG
>LJCR01003619.1 GCA_001399705.1 Kouleothrix aurantiaca | reverse complement strand
CACGTGCACGAGCCCGATTGTGGCGTGCGCGCCGCGCTGGCCGAGGGCAAAATCACCCAGGAGCGTTACGACAGTTATGTCAAGCTCTACGAAGAGGCGGCGTGAGGGAAGGGGATGGGGGATGGGAGGTGGGGGATGGAAATCTTCGACCTTCCAGCCAAACACCCGCGCCGCCCTGGCAATAAAAATCAAGAAAGCGTAGTTGCGCGATGTCCTGGCCTTACGTCACCGATTCGCTGGCGACGGCACATCATTCACAAAGCGAGTATGTACTATTTTCCGCGCTACGTGCGGAAAACGTCACATAAAAAAGAATGAATACCGCTCTGCCGAAGGCTAAAGATACCACGCACGTTTGAGTAGAAAGGAGGGCAGCCATGCGCAAGGTACACACATCCGCCGTTGACGTATTTTCACCAAGGAGCGTTGCCCATGACAAGCGGAACTGCCCTGCTTCTGATCGACCTGCAAGCTGGCCTGCTCGCTGGCGAGCAGCCTGTGTTCGAAGCCGCAGCCGTGCTGGAACGCTGCGCAGCGCTAGCCA
>LJCR01000362.1 GCA_001399705.1 Kouleothrix aurantiaca | reverse complement strand
CCGGTGAACAGCAAGGTGCGGCCATCGGCCTCGAAAAAGCGACCCAGCGGATCATACTGGGCGAGCGTTGGCAGGCGCGACTCGCCGAACAGCGCGCGCGCCGCGTCGGGAGTGGCGGCCAGCCAGCGGCGAATGCAGATCGACAGTGGCGTTTCGTTGGCGAGCACGCCCGCGTCGGCGGTGCCGTAGATCGAGGCCGAGGTGTACATTGGATTGGTGGAGCCAGTGCGCTCGCCCACCAGACTGCGCCATTCTTCGCTAAACACCTCGCCGGCCATCACAAACTTCACATGCAGCGGCGCCCAGTCGATGCCGCGCGCAATCCCGCCATCGACAACATCTTTCAGAAACGGCGGGTAGCCCAGCAGCACCACCTGCTCGAACGCCGGCCCCAGATCGGCAACAACGCGGTAAATTTCTTCCTTGTTGTTGCCGGGCGTGATCACCGTGATCGGGTAGCCCTTGCTGGCGAGGTAGCGGCAGCAGCTTGCGGTAAACATGCCGCCCACCCACGTGCCCAGCGTGAAGCAGACCACCGCCAGCGTGCGGCGTTCGTCGGCGCGAAAGCTGTCGTGGAATACCTGCTCGAAGCGCCGCGTGATCTGTAGCTCGTCCGCAATCGTGCGCGGCCAGAAGCTGGGCTTGCCGGTAGAACCTGAGGAAACAGCGATAAAATCGCAGCCTTCGAGCTTGCCATCCCGGCAAAGCTGGGCCAGCGCAAAGCGCGACTGGTAATTTTTCTTGCTCACAGCCGGCAGGCGCGCAAAATCGTCGCCGCCGCGAATGTTGCCCGGATCGACCCCCTGCTCGGATAAAAATTGCTGGTAGGCGGGCACGGTGGCGGCAACGGCATGAAACAGGGCCAGTGCTGCCTGCTGTGGGTCGGTGTTCTGGTGGCGGTTGAGGACAGTATCAAGCGGGGTTGCCAGGAAATCGTGCCATGCCCCGAGCGCCTGCCGGCTGCTTTCGCTCTCCATCGCGCTTGCCTCCTTGAGCTGCATTTCATCAATGGGATCTCCGCGGCGAGAATGCCTGGAACGGTATTCACACGCGTTTTGCGCATCGGCCATGGTCCGAACGAGACAATAGTACCACATCAGGCGCCAGCAGAAAGAGCCTGCAGCGTGCGCATCAGGGCGGCGTTTCTGCCGAAGCGTTGCCGCATCATCTCTGACTGTGAAGACATGATTACGCCGCGCGCTGTGTCGCCTTTTATTCTGAGTGCAACAGGCTTTGGGTGCCATGGGAAGCTCGGCGGAGGGCGGCTGTGCACCTGTGGCAAAGGGAGAAGCACAACCTTGAATTACATTCGTACCACTTTGCTCGTGCTGCTGGCCGGCGTTTTGGCCGGCTGCAGCCTGACGGCGCGCGGCCCGGTGCCCGTGCAGGTCACACTTTCCGAAATGAAAATCGAACTCTCTATGACGACGTTTGAGGTTGGCGTGCCATACCGCTTCATAGTCACAAATGCTGGCAAAGTGCCGCACGAAATGATGCTCATGCCGCCGTCGATGGACGGCAAGACCATGAGCACCATGCCAATGACCCAGCTCGATACGATGGCCCTGACTCATATTCACGACAGCGATCTTGCGCCCGGCGCAAACTGGATGGTTGAGTACACCTTTACCAGGCAGAACGCCGGCACGCTGGAAGTGGCGTGCTACCTTCCTGGCCACTACGACGCAGGGATGTATCGGGCAATCTCTGTTGAGTAAAACGTTTACCAGCGGGGTGCTTGCTGCTTTCCCTTTCGCCATAGATCGCGCCGAATGTGGGCCGTGTTCTCCGTGCTCCGTGCGGGAAAACGCGGCACGAGCCTCCCTCGCGCTCTTTTCCCCGCGCTCCAATCCCACAGGCGCGCAGGCCGTTTGCGCAGCCATGCTATACTAGCGCCAACCCGTTGCCCCGGCTTATAGCGTGCCTTGCTGCGCCCTGTTGCGCACCGTAACTGGCGGTGAACTGTGCTCGGGTATACTGAAGGCACGCGGGAGTGCCACGCACGGAGCTGCTATGAATGCAACGCTCGATGCAGCCTACCAGCGCCTATTAAAAGAATTGTGCCGGCGGCTGGGTGCGGCGCGGGCCGAGCTGCAATTGCTGGGCAATGCCGACATGCCGGCGCGCACAATCGTGCAGGACGACGCGCGCCCGGTTGGCGCAGGCGCGCACGCGATTGCCATCCCCATCCGCGAGGGCGCGCACGATATCGGGCGGCTGCATATGGTGTTTGCCAGCAGCGCGCCCCTGCCCGACCCGGCCGAGCAAGAGCTGGCGCAGACCATGGTCGAGCTGGCGGCGCTGCTGGTTGAAGAGCACCACCAGCTGAGCTGGGGCGTGCTGCGGCAGGCGAGCCGGCGTATTCTGTCGGTGGCCGAAGAAGAGCTGCAGCGCATTGTGCTCGATATTCACGACGGCCCGGTGCAGAAGCTGTTCGCGCTTTCTTCGCACCTGGCGCTGCTGCAAGCCCAGCTCGGCGACACACCGCCCGAGGCGCGCGCCACACTGGAGCCAACCGTCCAGCGCGCAACCATGCTGATCGAGGGCGCGCTGCAAGACATTCGCGTGATGCTCAGTGGCCTGCGCATGGCCGAATTTCACCAGCGCTCGCTGCCCGACGTGCTGGAGGAGCTGGCGTTTCAGCACGAAACCCTGACGAGCAACCACGTCGCGCTGGAGATCGCCGGCGCGATTCCGCCGGTGAGCATGCCGGTGAAAATTGCGCTGTACCGGGTGATGCAGGAAGGGCTTTCCAACGCCTACCGCCACGCCAATGTCGACCGGCACGCGGTGCGGGTGAGCAGCCACGACGGCTGGGTTGAGCTCGAAGTGGCCGACCAGGGGCGCGGCTTCGAGCCGCCACCGCTGGAAGGCCCGGGCGCGACCGAGCGTGAGGAACATATTGGCCTGCGCGGCATGCGCGAGCGCATGCACCTGGTGGGCGGCCAGCTGCGCGTCATCAGCCAGCCTGGGCAGGGCACGCGCGTGATTGTACAGGTGCCGAGCGATGCTTAACGCACAGAAGCGGAAAATCACGATTATTCTGGCCGACGACCACGCGCTGGTGATTGAAGGGCTGCGCGGGCTGCTCAGCCGCGAGCCCGACATGGAGGTTGTGGCGACCGTCACCAGCGGCGAGGCGCTGCTCGACGAGCTGCAGTACACCCGGCCCGACGTTGTCGTCCTCGATGTGCAGATGCAGGGCGGCGACGGCTTCTGGTGCCTGGAGGAGATTCGGCGGCAGGGCTTGCCCGTGAAGGTGGTAATGCTCAGTGCCGCGAGCGACGGCGGCGCGCTGCAAGGCGCGTGGGAGCGCCAGGCCGACGGCTATGCGCTGAAGACCGACCCGCCGCGCCAGACCGTGGCAACCATTCGCAGCGTGGCGCACGGCCAGCTCGTGTTCCCGCGTGTGATGCGGCAAACGCCGGGCGCAGCCGAGCCGCGTGGCAAGCTGCTCCTCCGCCTCACCGAGCGCGAGCGCGATGTGTTGCGGTTGCTCTCCGAGGGGCAAACTAACGCACAGATCGCTGATCGGCTGTGCGTTCAGGAGAGCACCGCCAAATTCCATGTGCAGAATATTCTGCAAAAGCTCGGCGTGGCGAATCGCACCGAGGCTGCGCAGGTCTACTTCCGCGAAACCAGCGAAAAATAGCTGCGGGGATTTGCGATTGGCGATTGACGATTGACGATTGGGACGACCAACGACTTCGTCCTGAGTAGCGGCGTCAGCCGCGCATCGAAGGGCGACGACCGGCCAAAGCCAAAAGAACCGCAACGAGCGCAAAAGGCGCGAAGAGTTGCACGTTGCAGGTTTCGAGGTTACAGGTTTACAAGTTTGCAAGTTACTGCCTGCTGCCAACTGCCGACTGGCTTGGCAAGGTTACTGCCAACTGCCAGCTGCCAACTGCCGACTGGCTTGGCAAGGTTACTGCCTGCTGCCAACTGCCAACTGCCGACTGGCTTGGCAAGGTTACTGCCAACTGCCAACTGCCGACTGACTACTGTCACCCCCTCACCTTGTCACCCCGTCACCCCGCCGCCCGCGCCCTAATTCTCCGCACCAACGGGCTGCAAGCGGCTCAGCGCGGCCACCGGCGGCGCAAAAGGGAGGTGCCGCACATCGTTGTATTTGCGCAGCACGTGGTAGGTCAGCAGCAGCTGCGTGATCGCCAGCGGGTCGCTGTGGCGAAT
>LJCR01003618.1 GCA_001399705.1 Kouleothrix aurantiaca | reverse complement strand
GCGGCAGGTGAGGGAGCGCCTGCACCGCATGACGCCGCTGGTCGAGGAGATTTCGATCGACGAGGCCTTTCTGGATGTGACCGCGCTGGGCGAGCCGGGCGCGGCGCTGGCGGCGCGCCTGCAAAGGGGCATCCGCGACGAGCTGGCGCTCTCGTGCTCGCTGGGCGTGGCGGCGAACAAGCTGGTGGCGAAAATCGCCACCGACGTGGGCAAAAGCCTGGTGCGCAGCGGCGCGATGCCCAACGCGATCTGCGTGGTGCCGCCGGGCGAAGAAGCCGCCTTTCTCGCGCCGCTGCCGGCGGGCGCGCTGTGGGGCGTTGGGCCGAAAACCGCCGAGAAGCTGGCGGCGATGGGCATCCGCACGATTGGCGCGATTGCGGCGTGGCCGGCCGCCGATCTGGAGCGGCGCTTCGGGCAGCATGGCGAAGATCTGTCGCGGCGGGCGCGCGGCATCGACGAGCGGCCAATCGTCACCGAGCGCGCCGCCAAGTCGATCTCGCAGGAAACGACGTTTGAGCGCGACGTCAGCGATCGTGAGATATTG
>LJCR01003621.1 GCA_001399705.1 Kouleothrix aurantiaca | reverse complement strand
GCCGCTTCGCCGTGCTGCGCAGCGGCCGCGGCGGCGCACTGCACCACCGGTGCGTGGTGCGCGGTGCGTCGCTCCCGACGCGCGAGCGGCTGCGCACGGTCGGCTGCGATAAGCACCAGCTGAACACCGAGAGCAAGACCGCAATGGATATCTGGGACAGCCTGACCGATGAGCACGGCTGGAGCGAGACTGACTTCACGAGGCTAACATGACCATTCCCCCGCGTCCTGATGACAAGCTGAGCTTCCGCCACTGGCTGATCAACGCCGCCCTGCAGATCCTGAAAGAACCGCAATACGGCAAGATGCTCGTCAAGCGCGCCGTGCATGATGACGTCGCTCTGCCGATCGCCATATGCCGATCGGCAGAGGATATGGCCAACGCCGTTGAGCGACAGCTGCTGCTCGGCGCGCTGGCCAGCGCGATCCCCTCCCCCGCCACCGAGGCCGCACGCAAGATCTGGGAGGCCTACGACAAGTACGCCTCCGAGTAAACCGTTTCCCTCCCTCCATAGCCCGGATTGGGCATTGCTATGCGGTAATGT
>LJCR01003609.1 GCA_001399705.1 Kouleothrix aurantiaca | reverse complement strand
GCGGGTGGCGCTGGTGTTGGGTTTGGGTGCAGCGGCAGGTTTTTGCTCGGGTACGGGCCGCCACTGCGGCGGCAGCATGGCGCGCATTTGCGCTTTTTTCGCTTCCCAGCGCCGCCGCGACCGATGCACCAGCGGGTCGTGCTTGTCGACGGGCTGGCCGAGCTCCTTGAGCGCGGTTTCCCAGTCGCCGGCCATCGTTTCGTCGATCAGGTTGCCTTCAAAGGCGTTGCGAATCACCGGCAAGGCCTCGACGGCCTTCAGTTCAAGCAGGTCGCCCAGAAACATGCCGTTCAGGTCGGAATTTTCATCTCCCTGCTGGGCAAGCGCATCGGTCAGAATCTGAACCACGTCGGCGCGCAGCTCGGGGTGGCGCTCGGCGAGCTTTGGGAGCAGATCCGACGCATTGGCGCGGCCATAGATCCAGCGCGTTGGGTCTTGAATATATGCGCGAATGGGTGCCAGTGCAGCTGCGCCAATAGCCACGAGATTCGCGCTCAGGCGCTCGCCGAAGATGTCGGTATCGACATCGAAGAGCGGCACCAGCT
>LJCR01003612.1 GCA_001399705.1 Kouleothrix aurantiaca | reverse complement strand
ACGCGCAGGTCGTCGCGCAGCGCGGCGGCATAGCGCAGATATGTGTCTTGCAGCACGTCTTCGGCATCGGCGGCGCTGCACAGCATGCGGTAGGCCAGCGCGAACAGGTAGGTGCGGTGCAGCGCGAATGGATCAGCTTCGGCCATAATCACTCGGTTTCTTTCTCTGCCTGCGGCAAGAAGTTTTGAGTGTTGAATGTTGAATGTTGAGTTCCGCAAACCTGCAACTTGCGAACCTGCAACTTTCAAACCTGCAACTCGAAACCCGTTCATGCACACGAACCGGCGCGTGCCGGCTGCCATCATGACGAGCGAGCGCCCGCGCCTGTGACATGAATGCGTTTCCCCGGCGGACGCAATAATTACGCACTACGCACGCGAAAACCAAGTGCGTAGTGCGTAATTGTCGCCATCCCCTACTGCCTATCTCCTACCTCCCCATCCCCTGCGGTTACGAGGCCAGCGAGCGCTCACCCTGCGGCGCCTGCGCCGGGCGCTCGGCGGTGCGGAAGTAAGAGATGACGAACAGCACGCCCAGCACTGCGT
>LJCR01003611.1 GCA_001399705.1 Kouleothrix aurantiaca | reverse complement strand
CACAAGCAACACATAGCACGCTTCCGGCGCGCCTGGTGCTGGCCGACGACCATGCGGTGGTGCGGGCCGGCATCGCAAATGCCCTGCGCGAGCTGCCAAATATTGCGATCGTTGGCGAGGTTGGCAACGGCCAGGCCTTCTGCTCATGCTCCAGCAAACCCAGCCGGATGTGCTCGTCACCGATGTGACCATGCCCGATTTCGAGCCGATCGGTGGCATTCGCCAGATCCGCGCAGCGTTCCCCGCGCTGAAAATCCTGGTGGTGAGCGCATACGACGACGACGTGTATGTGCAGGGTTTGCTCGGCGTGGGGGTGAACGGCTACCACCTGAAAGACCAGCCGCTGAGCGATTTGCGGCTGGCGGTGCAGCGCGTGCTGGCCGGCGAGCGCTGGGTGTGCAGCCCGCTGGTCGAGAAACTGGTGCGCTACCGCGAAACTGCGCCGGCAGTGAGCCTGACCGCCCGCCAGCGCGATATTCTGCGCTGCCTGCGCGATGGGCTCGATAACAACGCCATCGCGCGCCGCACCGACCTGAGCGTAAAGA
>LJCR01003610.1 GCA_001399705.1 Kouleothrix aurantiaca | reverse complement strand
GGTTGGGGTGTAGGGGATAGGGGCTGGGAGTTTGGTTTCTCCCAACCCCCAATCCCTATCCCCCAAACCCTCGGCTACGCTCCGTACGGCACCCAGATATATTTCACCTGCGTGGCGTGGCGCAGGAACTCGGCCGCGTCGTCGCGGAGCCAGTCACGCGCCTGCCCATTGCTCACCCACGTCTGCTTGAGGTTGCCCACCGAGGCGCGCTCGACGGCCGCGCTGCCCTCGGCCCCGCCGAAGTACCAGATCGCGTCGACGTCGTTGTGCTCGGCCAGCACCTTTGCCAGCGCGTCGCGCGGCCCCGTCACGATATTCACCACACCGCCCGGCAGGTCGCTGGTGTCGAGCACCTGATACAGATCAGTGGCGAGCAGCGGGTGCTGTTCCGACGGGATGAGAACTACCGTGTTGCCCACGCATGTCGCGGCGGCGAAGGCCGCAACACAGGCCAGCAGCGGGCGCTCATCCGGGCAGGCGATCCCCAGCACGCCAATCGGCTCGGGCATGGCCAGCGTGACCGCGCGCAGCGGCGTGCCGTGCAC
>LJCR01003616.1 GCA_001399705.1 Kouleothrix aurantiaca | reverse complement strand
CTGGCCGGGGCGGTGCGCACGGTCGAGCAATGCCAGCCAGCGCGCGTCGCTCACAATCGTCTCGCTGCGGCCGTCGTCAAAGGCGAGATCGAAGCGGGCGAGCAGGCCGGGCTTGCCGCCGGCGTAGGTACCTTCGCCCTGCCCGTAATACAGCACTTCGACGCCTAGCACATTCTCGCCAGCGCGAAGAAAGGGCGCGAGATCGACTGGATCAACGTCCATCTGGCGCGGGTCGCAGGGCGCGGGGCCCCACTGCACGCGCTGGCCATTGACCGTCAGGCAGTAGCGGCTGTCGGCGGTGATCCAGCCGGTGGCGCTGCGCGGCAGCGTATCGAGGTGCACAACGCGCCGGAACAGCACAAAACTGTTCGGCAGCGTGCGGCCGGCGGGCAGCCAGCTCCAGCGGGCGGGGGCGAGATCAATCATGGCAGAAAAGAGGAGATTCTACTCGGCGTCGAACACGGCGTCGACCGCGACAAGGAAGCCATCGAGCAGCACGCTGGCGGCGTGCTCGCCGCGCCGGTACACGCCCGCCTCGCGGTAGC
>LJCR01003613.1 GCA_001399705.1 Kouleothrix aurantiaca | reverse complement strand
GCATAAGTTCTTCCACCGGGCGAATCAGCATGTTGGTATAGGCAAAGATCAGGTAAACCTGTCCAACGCTGATTGTGCCGTCAAGCGCGAGGCGCGCGCCAATGATAAGCGAAAGAATGCCGCCAACGGTGATGGCTGTGTTCAGCGAGCGCCAGGTCAGCACACCCCATGCCGCCCGCGCAACACTGGCGTGAAACAGCTGGCGCGAGCGCTCGATATGGCGGCGCAGCACATAGCCAACCGCCCCGTTGGCGCGGATATCTTCGGTGCCCGAAAGGCGCTCTTCCAGCAAACCAAACAGCTCGGCGCGGGCCTGGCGCTCCCTGGTGCTGTAGCTCGCCAGCCGGCGCGACAGCAGGCGCGCAGAACCCGCAGCAAGGAGCACGCTCACCGCGCTCGGCAGCCCCACCCGCCAGTCGATCAGGGCCAGCAGCACCAGCACCCCAAGCAGCAGCAAGCCATTCAGCACCACCTGCACAACGAACTGCGACAGAAAATTTTCGAGCTTGCCGACGTCGCCATCCACGCGCTCGATCATCTCGCCC
>LJCR01003615.1 GCA_001399705.1 Kouleothrix aurantiaca | reverse complement strand
ACGCAGCGCATCTTCGACATCCTCAAAGCCCGCATTCTCCAGAACGAGATACCCGCTGGCATGCCGCTCAGCCATTCACAGCTCTGCCGCGATTTGCAGACCAGCCGAACGCCGGTGCGCGAGGCGCTCTCGCGGCTGGAAGGGCTGGGCCTGGTGACGACAATTCCGCATCGTGGCACGATTGTCGCCAAGCTCGACCTGCACGATTACCTGGAGATCGGCCAGATCCTGGCGCAGCTTGAGCCGTTTGCCGCACGGATGGCCGCCGGCCATATTCTGCCCGCCACGCTCGACGCATTCGAGGCGCAGCTGCGCGAGTTGCACCACGCAACGCCGACTGCCGCGCTGATCGAGCGGCTGAACCAGATCGATAACGCGATTCACCGTGAAATCATGGCCAAGGCGGGCAACCGCCGCATGTACGACATGGTCGAAACTATGCGCAGCCTGTGCGACCACCTGAGCTTTGCGCTTGAGCGCCGCTTTGATACCGTGATCGACGAGCTGTTTGCGCTAATCGCGGCGCTGCGCGCGGGCGGCAGCGC
>LJCR01003608.1 GCA_001399705.1 Kouleothrix aurantiaca | reverse complement strand
GGGAACGGCTCAGAATAACGTCTTGCACTTTCCTGTATAGCCGTGCTATGATGCGTGGCAGTTGATACCGAGGCAGCGAAAACGCGCCAAGAACCACATGGTTCTTGAGCGCGTTTTCTTATTTTCTAGGTGCCATGACAACCGACACGAACAACGAACAGATCGCCGCCGACCTGGCCGCCGCCGAAGCCGAGACGTCCGCCGCCGCCGATGTGGCCACACCCGTCCAGGATGCCCAGCCGCCCCTGCGCGGCGTGCGCGCCCAGGTACTCGAAATGGTCACCCAGGTCAGAAACCTGAGCCAGCAGCTGGAAGAGGAGCGCAAGGAGCGCCAGAAGCTCGCCGAGCAGCTCGCCGCGAGCGGCACCAAGCACCCGGTTTCAGCACAGATCGAGGCCAGCCCGTCCGCCGGCGCGAACGCCGTCGAGACCGCCAACATCACCCCCGGAGCACACGCCGAGCCCGTCGCGCAGCCAGTCGCCGAGATGGCGGCCACGCAGCCTGCCGCAGCGCCTGTTGTCACAGAGGCGGCCGAGCCAGTCCAG
>LJCR01000361.1 GCA_001399705.1 Kouleothrix aurantiaca | reverse complement strand
CTGCAGGCGCGTCGCCGCGATTCGCCAGCTCAACCCATTCATTGGTGTAGCGTGCACGCGGGTCCGGCAGGGCTTCGTTCAGCACAATGTCGTAGGAATTATCTGCAGTTTGTGTCTGCGGCGGGGTCGCTGTCGCAGCCGCTTGGGTTTCTGGCTGAGCGTCAGGAACTGCTGTCTCGGCGCTGCTTGCGGCCGCACTGTTGGGCGTGGCCGGCGATGGTGTGTTGCTGATATGCCAGCTGCCGTCGGCGGCGCGGCTGTAGCTTGTGTCAGCGGGCGCGCCTGGCAGCGCCACGAGATCGGCCACGCTGCCATCGGGTCGCAGCAGGCGCAGGGTGTCGCCGCTGTTGTTGAGAAGCGCGTTCGGCAGGGTAATTAGCAGGTATTCTCCCGGCAGAATGCTGGTGCCCCCCGGCAGCGAGTACGGTGCGCCGCCGCCTTCACCATCATCGATCTTCCAGCCGCTCAGATCGGCTGGTTCGGCGCTGCTGTTATACAGCTCGACCCATTCTGCATCATAGGCCGTGCGCGGGTTTGCCAGCGCTTCGCTGAGCAGAATACCATCAGGCCAGATAGCCGGCGTTGGGCTTGCCGTGGCAGAAGGCATCGCCGTGGCGGTATGTGTCGGCGAAGGCGTACGTGTGGCTGTGGCGGTACGTGTTGGCGAAGGCGTGCGCGTGGGTGTTGGCGTGCTGCTCGGCGTTGGTGAAGGTGGCACAGTTGCTTGTGCTGGCGGCGCATTGACTTCGCCCGGCGTGTTGGCGCTGCTGAGGTACCAATCGCCGTTTGCTGCACGGCTGTAGCTCAGATCGCCCTGGCTGTCTGTGTAGACAACTTCATCCGCGAGGCTATCGTCGGGTCGTAGCAGGCGCACGCTATCGCCACTGTTATTCAACAAGGAACTCGGCAGGGTGATAAGCAGATATCCATGCGCGCTGATAATTGTGTTGCTGGGAAGCGTAAACGGTGCTGCGCCGCCCTCGCCATCATCCAGCTTCCACCCGGCCAGGCTGGCAGTGACTTCGGCACGATTGTATAGCTCAATCCACTCAGCCGCATAGTGCTGCCTGGGATATGGCAAGAATTCGTTGATCTGAATATTTTCGGGGATAGCCGTTGGGCTTGCCGTTGCTGTAGTGGTCAGTGTTGGGCTAGGTGTCGTAGCTTCGTTATTGTCTATGGGCTCGACCGATGGAGTGAGTGTAGCTGTCGGCGTCAGAGTAGGTGTGACAGGCAGCGCATTTGGCTCGCCGGGAGTGTTTGGGTTGCTCGTATACCAGCTGCCGTCCGTAGCGCGGCTAATGCTGATGTCGACCTGGCTGCCGGTGTATGCGGTCGCGTCGGCAACTGTGCCATTGGGTCGCAGTAATCGGACGCTGTCCCCATCGTTGTTGAGAATTGGGCTGGAAAGGTTGACGACAAGGTAGCCGTGCGCTGCAATGGTGGTGCCGGCGGCAATGACAACCGGCACGCTGCCGCCTTCTGCATCATCCAGCTTCCAACCCGATAGATCGGCGTCTGTGTTGGAACTGTTGTAAAGTTCGATCCACTCGTGGCTGTATACAATTTTTGGGTTGGCGAGAAACTCCGAGATGATTATGCCAGCAGGGTAGGGCGTGGCTGTGCTGGTGGCGGTGGCTGTGTTCGTAGGTGTTTTCGTAGGTGTCGCTGTGATTGTTGGCGTGCTTGTGGCTCTGGGCGTGTTGGCGGGTGTCTGGCTGGGAGTGGCAGTATTCGTTGGCGTGGCTGTATCAGTTGCGGTTGGGCTTGGCGTGTGCGTAGGCGCCGCGCTGGGAGTGGCAGTATTCGTTGGCGTGGCTGTATCAGTTGCAGTTGGGCTTGGCGTGTGCGTAGGCGCCGCGCTGGGAGTGGCAGTGTTCGTTGGCGTGGCCGTATCAGTTGCAGTGGCGCTGGGCGCGTCAGTTGGAACGACCGTATCGGTGGCGCTGGGCGCGTCAGTTGGAACAACCGTATCGGTGGCGCTGGGCGTGTCGGTTGGGACGACCGTATTGGTGGCGCTGGGCGTGTCGGTTGGGACGACCGTATTGGTGGCGCTGGGCGTGTCGGTTGGTGTCGCCGTATTCGTTGGCGTGGCAGTTGCCGTCTCAGCCGGCACCGCTGTATTTGTCGGGGTGGCAGTAAGTGTATTCGTTGGCGTGGCGCTGGGCTCGGCAGTTGGTGTCGACGTATTTGCTGGCGTGACGGTTGGGGTGTTGGTCGGCGTGTTTGTGGGCGCAGCCACGTTCCAGCTGCCCTGGCTGGGCGTGCCTTTCACAAAAGCACCGCTGCCATCAGGAATGCGGGCGTAGCTCATTTCTTTGGTTGCGCCGCTGTAGATCGCGCTATCGATCAGATTACCCGCCGCATCCGAAAGCTGCACCGCGTCCGCACCCGTGTCGTTGAAAAACGTGGATGCATTTGCGATCACCAGCAGGCTGTGGCCGGGAATGCGCGTGCCGTTGGGAATTGTCGTGCGCGTGCCGCCAATCGTGTCGTCATCGATCTTCCAGTTAGAAAGATCAACTTCAGCATCGCCCATGTTGGTGATTTCGGTCCATTCAGGGCCAAGCGACGAGGAAGGCAGAAATTCGTTGATCGCAATTGGTGAAACAGCTTGAGCGGCACGCGCCGGCCACAGGAATACCGCAGATATGTACAGTATCAATACGAAGCGTACAAGAAGATGTTGGCGCGAATGAATCATTCAAACCTCCATGCTCGCTGCGGCAATATATCGCCGAAGTGTTTGTGCCGAATTAATGTCACTTTCGATGTTTGACGCATGGCTGGCCCCGAAAAGGGCATAACCATGCAGACATAGTGCTGCACTATGCCTATAGAATATCGTTACGTCACAACAGGGTTGGGAGATGGTATATCGGCGTGGATATAGGTGCCTAAACAGACTAAGGTAGATAGTACGACGCACGTATTACAAATAAGAAACCAAAGAGCGTTGAAACTTATTAAATAGCCTACCTGCCGCGAGGGCTTGCGGTTGGAGCCGGGCTGTGCTATACTATACCCATACCCAGGGGGGGTATATATTTGAGATTGTCGGTGCGGGATGTGCTATCATACAGCGCAGATTGTGACATCGGCGAGCAATTCGTCAATTAAGATCAGGAGTGATTCCTATGCATAGCAAGGTCGTCGTTATTGGTTCCGGCCCAGCCGGCCTGACTGCCGCGCTGTATGCGGCGCGCGCGAACCTTGAGCCACTGGTGGTGCGCGGCCTGCAGCCCGGCGGCCTGATCGCAACCACCAGCGAAGTCGAGAACTATCCCGGCTTTGTCGAGGGCGTGGGTGGCTACGACCTGGCCGATAATATGGAGAAGCAGGCGGCACGCTTTGGCACGCAGTTCAAAGATGCGCTGATCGAGAAGATCGACGTGAGCGCGCGCCCGTTTACGCTGACGACCGACGGCGGGGAGACGATTACCGCCGACACGCTGATCGTGTCGACTGGGGCGTCGCCGCGCAAGCTGGGCGTGCCGGGCGAAGAAAAGCTGGCGAATCGCGGCGTGTCGTACTGCGCCACCTGCGATGGCTTTTTCTTCCGCAACAAGCGCGTGGTGGTGGTGGGCGGCGGCAACAGCGCGCTCGACGAGGGCCTGTTCCTGACGCGCTATGTCAGCGAGCTGGTGATTGTGCACCGCCGCGACTCACTGCGCGCCGACCCGGTGCTGCAGGAGCGCGCGTTCAGCAACCCAAAAGTGCGCTTTGTGTGGGACTCGACGGTGAGCGAGATCCTGGGCGATCAGGGCGTGACGGGTGTGCGCATCCAGAACCTGAAGACCGGCGAGGAAACGCAGATCGAGACCGACGGCGTGTTCCCGTACATCGGCCACATCCCGAACACCTGGCTGTTCAAAGGCACGCTGGAGCTGGACGAGAACGGCTATATCGTCACCGACGGCCGCACGCGCACGAACATTCCCGGCCTGTTCGCGGCCGGCGACGTGGTCGATCATGTGTACCGGCAGGCGATCACGGCTGCAGGCGACGGCTGCAAGGCGGCGATGGAGGCGACATGGTTTCTGGCCGAGCAGGAACACGCCGCAATGAAGTCGCAAAAGCAAACCGAAGAAGTCGTTTCGCCGGCATTGGGCCAGTGGTAAGCGCCCAGGCGGCGAGGCGGGTGCAGGCTACAGCCTGCACCCGCTTTGTTTTTCCGCGCGGGCAGGTGCTATACTAT
>LJCR01003614.1 GCA_001399705.1 Kouleothrix aurantiaca | reverse complement strand
TGGCTGTGGCGGGTGGCGCGGGGTATGCGCTGGCCGTGTTGCTGGCGGTGCTGCCGCTGGCCGTCGCGCTGGCGCTGGCGCTGGGCATGCGCCGCGCCATCCGTCCCGGCGGGCAGCTTGGCCTGCTGGTGCTGGCCGGGCTGTTCTTTGGCCTGGGCGTGGCGCTGCTGGCTTTCCAGCTTCCCGCGCTGCCACATACCGCCAAGCTGCTGATGATCGAGTGTGACCTCCTGCTGCTGGGGCTGGCGATTGCGCTGCTCGACGCGCTGGACGAGGGCGAAACCCTGCGCCGCGACATTCTGCGCTCGGCGGCGGCGGCAAGCATTCTGGCACTCCTGTTTGGCGCGCAGGTGGCGCTGGCGATCAGCCTGGGCGCGGGCGCGACCCTGCCTATGCAATTGCTTCTGCTGGCCGTGGTCGCGCTGGCGATTGCGCTGGCAAGCTGGGCCGATCACTTCGCGGCCTGGCTCGACGGGCTGGTGTTTGCCGGCGCGCCCTCAATGCAGCACGAGCGCGCCGACCTGCGCGGCGCGCTCGTGCTGCAT
>LJCR01003617.1 GCA_001399705.1 Kouleothrix aurantiaca | reverse complement strand
ATGCCGGGCAGGACTCGATCGAGCGCGAGTACGACAACATTCGCGCCGCATGGCTGTGGGCGCTGGGCGCGGGCGAGTGGGCCGCGCTGTGGCCGGCGGCTGAGCCATTATTCGACTATTGGATGAATCGCGGTTCCTGGGACGACGGGCGCAACCTCTTGCTGCGCGCCGTGCAAGCGGCGATGCCCGCCGACACACGCGGCTACGCGGTGGCGCTGGTCGCGCTAGCGACCTTGCTGGCGCGCACCGGCCACGCCACCGAGGCGCAGCCCTATGCCGAAGAAGGCCACCGGCGCGCGCTCCAAACCGGCGAGCCGAACACCATCGCGCTGGCCGAGATGCACGGCGCTCTGCTGGCCGCCGATCGCGCGGCGCGCGAACGTCATTTTCTAGCCGCCCTCGACGCAGGCCGGACAGCGCAGAATCGCCCGCTGCTGGCACGCGCGCTGATGCTGTATGGCGATTTTCTGCGCGACGCGGGCGCGCTGGCGCAGGCGCGCGCCAGCTACGACGAAAGCCTGGCCTTGGCCCGCGCCCTCAGCGAC
>LJCR01003604.1 GCA_001399705.1 Kouleothrix aurantiaca | reverse complement strand
CGCGGCACGCGGATCGAAATATTGTCGACCGCGACGGTCAGCTCGCGGGGCTGGCGCGCGCCACGCTTCCAGAACGCCGGCTGCGGGCCGGGGTCCTTGCGGAAGCGCTTGAACGCGCCGCTGATGTCGAGGGCAGGGAGATCAGAGGCGACGGGCGTGCTATGGGTTGTTTCGAGTTCGGCAATCGTGGTCACAGCAGTCCTCATTTTGCATAGGGAAGCCCGGCAGCGCCAGGCCTATTCACATTCACGGACGCGGACATCGACCCGGCGCGCGCCGAGCGCCTGGTGGCTGAGTATGGCGGCACCGCCTACCCCTCGCTGGATGCGCTGCTGGCCGATCCGCAGGTCGATGCGGTGGTCAACCTTTCCATCCACCACGCCCACCCCGCCGTGATCACGCAATGCCTGGAGGCGGGCAAGCACGTGCTGGTGGAAAAGCCGCTGGCGCGCAGCGCCGACGAAGGGCGCGCAATGATCGCGGCGGCGCGTGAGCGCGAGCGCATTCTGATGATTGCGTTCAACCATCGCTACCGCGGCGACGTGC
>LJCR01003605.1 GCA_001399705.1 Kouleothrix aurantiaca | reverse complement strand
GGGGCCGACAAACTGCGCGGCGAGCTGCGAGGCGCGCAGGGGGGGCGCTGCGGCAACGACTGGCTGGCGACGGCGACAGTGTATTCCGATGGCGCGGCCGAGATCGAGGTGTCGGTTGGCTACAACCCGGCCACCGGCGCATGGCGCGCGCACGATTATTACTACAGCTTCGAAGTGGCGACCCGCGCGCTGGCGCAGTATGAAGCGACGGGCGTGCTGCCGGGCGAAAGCGACCTGTAGGGAGTGCTAAATGCTAAATGTTGAGTTCCAATATTCACAACTCAACATTTAGCATTTAGCACTCAGCATTCCTAGCCTTCGCGCGGGTCGGGCTGAGCGAGCACGCGCTGCGTTTGCTGGGTGCGGAATTCGTGCAGGGCTGCGCGGATGGGCGGGTACTTGTTCGCCAGAATTGCGGCTGCCAGCAGCGCGGCGTTGATCGCCCCGGCGCGGCCAATCGCCAGCGTGCCGACTGGAATGCCCGCCGGCATCTGCACGATCGACAAGAGCGAGTCCATCCCCTTCAGCGCCTTCGACTCGACCGGC
>LJCR01003603.1 GCA_001399705.1 Kouleothrix aurantiaca | reverse complement strand
GCACATGCGTGTCGACCGGCAGCGCCGGCCGGCCGAGCGAAAAGAGCAGCACACACGCTGCCGTCTTCGGCCCCACCCCATCGAGCGAAATCAGCCAGCGCTTGGCCTCGTCCAGCGGCATTTCGGCCAGGAAATCGAGCCGCAGCTCGCCGCGCCGCCGCAGCACCTCGCGCAGCGCCTGCTTGATGCGCGGCGCCTTCATGCGCCCCAGCCCGGCCGGCTTGATTGCCTCGTAGATCTCATCTTCCGAAGCGTCGATCACTTCTTCCCAGCGTGGGTACATCGCGCGCAGCCGCTGATACGCGCGCCCGCTGTTGATGTCGGTGGTGCTTGGCGAAAGAATCGTGCCAATCAGCTCGCCCAGCGGCTCGTCGCCGGGCGAAGGGCGCAGCGGGCCATACACCGCGTCGAGGCGCTCGTACACGGCGCGCACTCTGGCGCGTTCCACCGGGGAAACAGGCGCAACCATCTGCTCAGGCCAATCTAGTCAAATCGCGAAATCTCGCCCGATTATACCAAGCTTTGCGCACGGCGCACCGAACAAAA
>LJCR01003606.1 GCA_001399705.1 Kouleothrix aurantiaca | reverse complement strand
TCGGTGCGCAGGGTAAAAGTATACACCGTCCCGGCGTCGTCCTGCACAACCGACTGTGCGAGCGCCAGCTCGGGCAGGCCATCAGAGCCAATGCGCGTCAGGCCGTCGAACAGCAGCGCGCGCACATCAGCAGCCGCCGGGTCACGCGCAGGGTCGCTGAGCAGGGGGTTGAGCTGTTGCGGGACGGCTGGCAGCCCCTCGACATACGCACCGCCAGCAAGGGGGCGAGAGACGGCGGCGTTTGTTACCGCGAGGTAGCCCATCAAGCCCAGCACCAACACCGAGCTTAGAGCCGCGATCAGGATCTGCCAGCGAATTCGGCGAGCCACAGGTGCCTACAGCACCCCGGCCCAGAACAGCAAGCCCGCCGCAGGAGTACCAAAGATCGGCAGGCTACTGATCAGCGCCAGCAGCAGAAACACCACCGCCAGGACGATGGTAGCCTGGTGCAGTGTTTTCTCAAGCCCGCGCTTGGTCCGGTAGATCGAGCTTGTGTCGCGGCTTTGCAGCCCGGCCGTGCGGCCCTGGAGGATGACGAGCCCTACC
>LJCR01003607.1 GCA_001399705.1 Kouleothrix aurantiaca | reverse complement strand
GTGGCATAGTCGGCGCGGCGATCGTCGGCCAGGCGCAGCGCGGTGGCAAGCCCAACGATGCCCGCCACATTTCTCGGTGCCGGCACGGCGGCGGCGTTCCTGCCCGCCGCCCTTGCTCTGCGGGAGGAGCGGCATGCCACGGCGCGCGTACAGCACGCCCACGCCCTTCGGGCCATAGAACTTGTGCGCCGCCAGCGTCAGCAGGTCGACGTTCAGCGCCTCGACGTTGAGCGGCAGCGAGCCGGCCGCCTGCACCGCGTCGGTGTGGAGCGGCACGCCACGCGCGCGGCACAGCGCCCCCAGCTCGGCCAGCGGCTGAATCGTGCCGATCTCGTTGTTCGCGTACATCAGCGACACCAGCACCGTGTCGGGGCGCAGCGCGGCTTCGAGATCGGCCGGGCGGATCAGGCCGTGCGAGTCAACCGGCAGGATCGTCACTTCGAAGCCGAATGCTTGCAGGTACTCAAACGCATGCAGCACGGCGTGGTGCTCGATCGCGCTGGTGATGATGTGCGCGCCGCGGCCGGCCTGGCGCTGGGCGAAGGC
>LJCR01003602.1 GCA_001399705.1 Kouleothrix aurantiaca | reverse complement strand
GTCTATGTTCGCGGGGCGATCTTCGCTGAGCGTGACGGTGCCACTGGGCACATCCTGCCACGCCAGGTCGCTGCTGAAGTCGGGCACGCGCTCCTGCACGCGCACCGTAACCTCGGTGGGATGCTGGGCTGGCTGGGCTGGCTGCGGCTCGGCGTGGAGCAATGGGCGCGGGCCGCGCGGCGCAACGCCCGAAAGCGTGATACGCAGGCGCTGCGGCGCGTAGGGGTCGCCGGAAACCACCAGCGAGCGGTCGGGCGTGAGCTGCGCGAAATCGGCCAGCACCACCCGCGAGAGCTTGGCGTCGGCCAGGGCGTGCGGCTGGTAGCGCGCCAGCGCCATGCGCACAAACGGCGTGTAGCTCGATCCATCCACATTCAGCGTGATGTCGCAGAACCACATCTGCCGCTCAGGATCGTATTCCACCGGGAAACCCACCACGCCAACGCGGCCGGGCTGGCCGTTCGTGCGCGGCGTTGGCTCCTCCAGCGTCAGGCTGTCGTCGGCGGCAGCATAGCCATCAAAATCGAAACGGCCCGGCAGGCTGCC
>LJCR01003600.1 GCA_001399705.1 Kouleothrix aurantiaca | reverse complement strand
GTTCTTTTCTTTTTCGGCTTCGCTCAACCCTTCGGTGGCGGTTTTGAGGATGCCGGCGGCCTGCTCGAGGCCGATGAACGACCCTTGCGCGTCGTAGAACACGCTCGTCCCGTCGGCGGTCAGCAGGTTCAGCTTCTTCATCGCGTCGGCCTGCTTGTCGGTGGCCGGCTGCAATGCGGAGATGAAGGTTTTAAAGCTCGTCCCGGCGTCAGCGGCGCTCGAGAAGCCGGACGAGATCAGCGCCATGCCAGTGACGGTCTCGCGGAAGCTCAGCCCCGCGATGTCGGCGGCCTTGCCGCTGTTCGCCAGCCCGAGCGCGAGATCGCTGACATCGACCGTGCTGGCGTTGGCGGCCTGCGAGAGCAGATCGGCCGCTTCCCCGAGAAAGTGCGACTTGACGGTGGCGTCGGCGGCGGCATCGACCCAGACGCCCAGCTGCTTGGCCAGGATCTCCGCGCTCTCGGCGATGCCGGTCTCACTGGCGGCGGCCAGATCGAGCGCGGTGCGCAGGCCGCCCGCCGCAATCGTGGCCCTGTCTCTTATACAC
>LJCR01003599.1 GCA_001399705.1 Kouleothrix aurantiaca | reverse complement strand
GCGGCCCCGGCACGCCCGCCGATCAAGCGCGCCCATAGCTTGAGTTGCAGCAGATATTTGATGCCCGAGAAGAAGACCGCGCCGAAGCGCTGGCCCAGCAGTTCGCCAAATTCGCCCATGGCCTGCTCGATCAGGCGGCCGCGCGCGGCAGCGTCGGGATTGGCCGCGAACGACGAATTCCAGCTCGTTTCGGCCCGATCCATGGCGCTGCGCACCACCTGCCAGCGCGCCAGCGGGTCGCCGGGCGTGAACAGCAGCCGCCCCGGGATCTGCCACAGTGCGGCGGGCGTGAATGTTGGGCTGCTAATCCGCGCGCCAATCCGACCATCAGGCTGTTCGACTGGCACGGGCAGCTCGCGCGCCGGGCGCATGCCAAACATGCCGTAAAGCGTTTTGCCGCTGCGCGAGGTTTCGCGGAAAAAGGAGATGTCGAGCGGAGTTGGCGGCTCGGGCCAGTATTCCAGCAATTGCTTGACGCCAAAAACCTTGCGGTTGATCGGCGGCGCGCTCAGATCGATTGCGAGCGCTGGCGTTTTGGCAAGTGTAG
>LJCR01000360.1 GCA_001399705.1 Kouleothrix aurantiaca | reverse complement strand
AGTGATCGAGCGTCGGATGGGATACGACGCCGACCCCGAGCAATTTGCCGACGATTGGCAGGCTGAAGAGCACAAGCTGGCCGAGCGGATTATTGCCGCGCGGGCGCTGCTGCCAGCAGTGCAGATTGCGCGCACCGATATGGCGGCCGTCGCTGCCCTGGTGCTCGAGCTTGGCGTCGATGGCCACCGCGCCGACCTGGCGATTCTCGAAACGGCTCGCACTTTGGCGGCCTGGTCGAGCCGCGCCAACCTGACGCTCGACGATATTCTGGCGATTCGCGAAACGCTGGTGCAGGCGCGGGCGGCTTATGGGGATGGCGACCGCTACGAAATTCATACCATGGATGGGCTGATGTCGGCGCTGGCCGCGCCGCGTCGCTCGGCCTTTGGCGCCGAGCTGTTTCCGACCCTGGCCGATAAAGCTGGCGCACTGGTATATGCGCTGGTGCAAAACCACCCGTTTTGGGATGGGAACAAGCGCATCGCCGCAATGGCGCTGCAGCTGTTTGCCGAGCGCAATGGCGCGCGGCTGGCGGCGAGCGAGCCGGAGCTGCGGGCATTTACCAGTGGCATTGCGCGCGGGCAGCTGCGCGACGGCGCGCTGGGCGCGTGGGTTGGTGCGCACCTTGAGATTCGGGCGTAAGGCGGCGGGAGGTTGGCCGAATGGCCGCGCCAGCCGGCGCAAGCGCTAGCAACTATTAGGAGGAACGTTTCGATGTCCAAGAAGTGGGTGTACCTGTTTAGCGAAGGCGACGCCAGCATGCGCGATCTGCTGGGCGGCAAAGGCGCCGGCGTTGCCGAAATGACGAAATCGGGCGTGCCGGTGCCGCCTGGCTTTACCATCACCACCGAAGCCTGCAACAGCTACTATGACAACAACAAGCAGTTCCCCGACGGGCTGTGGGAGCAGGTGACCGAGGCAATGAAGGATGTCGAGGCCAAGACGGGCAAGAAGTTTGGCGACCCCGCCAACCCACTGCTGGTGTCGGTGCGCTCGGGCGCGAAGTTCTCGATGCCGGGCATGATGGACACGGTGCTGAACCTCGGTTTGAACCCCGAGACGCTGGCCGGCCTGTCCAAGCTGACCGACAACCCGCGCTTTGCCGCTGACGCCTACCGCCGCTTTGTGCAGCTGTTCGGCAAGATCGTGCTGGGCGTAGACGGTGAGAAGTTCGAGCATGTGCTGAACGTGGCGAAGGGCGATACCCGCCAGGATACCGACCTCAGCGCCGACGAGCTGACCGAGATCACCGAGCAGTTTAAGCAGATCATCAAGCAGGACGCTGGCGTCGACTTCCCGACCGAGCCCTTCGAGCAGCTGCGCTACGCGATTGGCGCGGTGTTCAGCTCGTGGATGGGCCGCCGCGCGATCGACTACCGCCGCCTGAACAAGATCGCCGACAACCTCGGCACCGGCGTGAACGTGCAGGCGATGGTGTTCGGCAACATGGGCAACGACAGCGCCACCGGCGTGGCGTTCAGCCGCAACCCTTCGAATGGCGACCCGGCGCTGTATGGCGAGTACCTCGTCAACGCGCAGGGCGAAGACGTGGTGGCCGGCGTGCGCACCCCGCGCCCGATCTCCGAGCTGCAGGCCGAGATGGGCGTGGTGTACGACCAGTTCGCCGCGATCGCCAAGCAGCTTGAGGCGCACTACAAAGACGTGCAGGACATGGAGTTTACCATCGAGAAGGGTAAGCTCTGGATGCTGCAAACCCGCACCGGCAAGCGCACCGGCGCGGCGGCTGTCAAGATCGCCGTCGACCTGGTGAAGGAAGGCGTGATCGACGAGGCCACCGCGGTCAGCCGCGTGGAGCCGGCCGCGCTCGACCAGCTGCTGCACCCGATGATTGCCACCGCCGAGAAGGATCGGGCGCGCAAGGACGGCAAGTTCCTGACCTCGGGCCTGCCCGCCTCGCCGGGCGCGGCCACCGGCACGGTTGTGTTCGACCCCGATGAGGCCGAGCACCTGGCGAAGGACGGCCACAAGGTTATTCTGGTGCGCACCGAGACCGCGCCGGAAGACTTCCACGGCATGGTTGCGGCGCAGGCCATTCTTACGGCGCGCGGCGGCATGACCAGCCACGCAGCCGTGGTGGCGCGCGGCATGGGCAAGCCCTGCGTGGCCGGCGCGGGCGAGCTGAAGATCGACTACAAGGCCGGCGAGTTCAGCGTGAACGGCCAGACGATCAAGCACGGCGACTCGATCTCGCTCGACGGCGGCACCGGCGAAGTGTTTGCCGGCTCGCTCTCGACCTCGGAGCCGACCCTGACCGGCGATTTCGCCGCCTTCATGGAGTGGGCCGACAAGTTCCGCAAGCTGAGCGTGCGCGCCAACGCCGATACCCCGCACGACGCCGAGGTGGCCCGCAATTTCGGCGCGCAGGGCATTGGCCTGTGCCGCACCGAGCACATGTTCTTCGAGGGCGACCGCATCGACGCCGTGCGCGAGATGATTGTGGCCGATACGCTTGAGGAGCGGCGCGCGGCGCTGGCCAAGATCGAACCGCTGCAGCAGGGCGACTTCGAGGGCCTGTTCGAAGCGATGAACGGCTTCCCGGTGACCATCCGCACGCTCGACCCGCCGCTGCACGAATTCCTGCCGCACGGCGACGACGAGATCACCGCGCTGGCGAACAAGATGGGCATCGCCCCGTCGAAGCTGCACAGCAAGATCGAAAGCCTGCGCGAAGCCAACCCGATGCTCGGCTTCCGCGGCTGCCGCCTGGGCATCATCTACCCCGAGATCACCGAGATGCAGGCGCGCGCGATCTTCAAGGCCGCCGTCGCCGTCCAGAAAAAGGGCATCAAGGTTCACCCCGAAGTGATGATCCCGCTGGTGGGCGACCTGAGCGAGCTCAAGGTTCAGGCCGACCTGGTGCGGAAAGTCGCCGGCGAGGTCATCGCCGAGGGTGGCGAGCAGATCGAGTACATGGTTGGCACCATGATCGAGCTGCCGCGCGCGGCGCTGACGGCGAACAAAATCGCCGAGGTAGCTGAGTTCTTCTCGTTCGGCACGAACGACCTGACGCAGACGACCTTCGGTATGAGCCGCGACGACGCCGGGCGCTTCCTGCCGCTCTACGTCGAGCGCAAGCTTCTGAAGGACGACCCGTTCCAGGTGCTCGACCAGGAGGGCGTGGGCCAGCTGGTGCAGCTTGGCACCGAGCGCGGCCGCAGCACACGCAGCAACCTGAAGGTTGGCATCTGCGGCGAGCACGGCGGCGAGCCGAGCAGCGTGATGTTCTGCCACAAGGTGGGCCTCAACTATGTGTCGTGCAGCCCGTACCGCGTGCCGATCGCGCGCCTTGCGGCGGCGCAGGCCGCGCTGGGCGACACATCCCGCGACAAGTAGGAGCAGGCCGGCATAACGCCGGAGCATTTCAGGCAGGGCTGTGCCGGATCGCTGCATGCGATTCGGCACAGCCTTTTTGGAGTATTCAGAAGCCAGAAATCAGAAATCAGCACGTTGTTTCTTTTTGAAGCCCCTTATAACAGCAAAACGTTTTGTCGCGCTATAATAACCATCCTTTGTGAACAATTTTCCCGCGCGCAGCGCGGGAAAATTGTTCACAAGAATAATCGGAGGTACCTTGCTGCCGCAGGCAAAAAACTCACTTTTGCGAGCCAAAGCTCACCTTGTAAGCGACAAGAAGAAAGAGGAAAACAATGATACGCGGAACGCGCATCAATCTGCGCACGGTCGGCCCGGCCGACTTGCCGATGCTCGACGCATGGGCAGCCGACCCCGAATTCGCCAGCGAGTACAATTTCTTTGGCCTGGTGCCGCCGAATGCCTACACACCGCGCATGGCCGGCGATGGCACGCTGAGCGAGCGGCACGGCACGCTGCTGGTGGTGCTGCCCGACGGCACGCCCGTGGGCGATGTCAGCTTTCGCGATGTGATGTATGGCCCGGGCAGCGGCAGCCGCGCCTACAACATTGGCATTGCGCTCGCGCCCGAGCATCGCGGCCAGGGCTACGGCAGCGAGGCGCAGCAGTTGCTGGCGGCCTACCTGCTTGCCACCTACCCGATCATGCGCATTGAGGCGTCGACCGACATCACCAACACGCCCGAGCAGCGTGCGCTGGAGAAGGCTGGCTTCCAGCGCGAGGGCGTGCTGCGCAAGGCGCAGTGGCGCAACGGTGGGTGGCACGATCTGGTGGTGTATAGCCAGCTGCGCGGCGAGTAACCTTGG
>LJCR01000036.1 GCA_001399705.1 Kouleothrix aurantiaca | reverse complement strand
TCTGGCAGCGTTGCGCGCGGGCGCGGTTGCCACAGTGCCTGTGAATCTCGAAGCCACGCTGCGAGCGTGGGGCCAGCAGCGCGAGCAGGTGAAGGTGTACCGCCAGGCGCGATTGCTGGAGTTTCGTGACGCCAAAGCGCGCCAGGTGGCGCTCGATAGCGGGCTGGATGGGACCATCGTGGGCGAGCGCTTCGTGTTGCTGAACGGACCCATACCAGACAAGCGAGGCATGCCCCGGATAGATTACACGAAAGCCCGGCCGGTGTGCTTGACCGTGACGGAGACGGGTGAACTGACACTCGCAAAACCGCCTGATCTGTTCCTCGTCGCTCAGCTCACTCCCTGGACCGAGAGTGCGGCGGATGGGACATGGCGGTTCACGGCGGCGCGCATGCGTGCAGCCGTCGCCGCTGGGCGGTCGCTCGACAACCTGCTGCCACTCCTGAGCGATCGGCTGACGCATACCCTACCCCCCGTGTTGGAGGTTGCCCTACGGGCGTGGGCGGGGGCGAGACCGGTCGGGACGCTGGAGACAGTGCTGGTGCTGCGCTGCCCGGAACCGGGGGTGGCGCGGGCGATCGCGGAGAGTCCGCTCTTTCGACCCGCAATTCGGGGGAGGCTGGGACCGACTACCCTGCTGGTTGCTATGGATCAGGTAGAGGGTCTGCGCGAGCAACTTGCATGGTTAGGGTTCGATCTGGATGGAGCCACCTGATTGCTGGTTGTCTCTGGCTATAGCTGTTTCCCACTACGAATGTTGGTATTGGTCGTTACTGTCAAGGGGTGATGTGATATACGCAAGAAAGTTTCTCCCTATATCTGTGGTGCAGTAAGGCCGTAAATTATCGAGATTAAGTAAATAATCGACGCGAATAAGCCGACGAGTCCATAGATCTGTGATACGCAATCTACCGTCAGGCGCACCTTTTACTGCTGAATGGCCACGGAATTGTGACTTGAAGGTATGCCTACGACTCGTATCCATTTTGTGATCGTCAACGGTTGCCAGATGGGGTATACTTTCTTTATGTGATTCGCTTATGTCGGGGCTGTCGCCTGTGTCGTATCACCATTCTCCATTACCACAAGCAGAGCTTGAGCACCTGCTTGCCGCCTACCCGGACACGCTGACCGTCGCCGAAGTCGCTGCGGTGCTGCGCGTTCACGAGCGCTCGGTGCAGCGCTGGGCGCGCGAGGGCCGCGTCGCGTCGGTGCGTGTCGGACGGAGCTACCGCTTCCTGCGCAGCGATGTGCTCAAGCTGTTGCACGACGCTCGTATTCACGCCACCGTCGCGCCGACCCCGCACGACGCCGATCTCCAGCGCACGGGAGGTCCAGCGTGACACAGCGATCGCATGATACCCGTTGGCGGGCGAGCGGCCCCTACCTCCCCACCAATGCCTCTAAAGCTGGCTTGTTGGAGGAGACCCGGCAGTTCCTGCTGACCTACGCGCAGCTTGGCGACCTTGCTGCCACCCGCCGCGCGCTCGTCGACGGCGGCCTGCCCCAGCGCGCCCGTGAGACCCGCATCACGATCGTCAAGGTCATCCAGCAGCGGCTCACCCGCTGGACGCCGCCCACCTGGGTGTACGATGACCTGGCGACGTTTGCTCAGGACACCTACCAGCCCAGCCTTCTCACCGCGCTCCTGCTGCACGCCGTGCGACAGGATACGTTGTTGTACGACTTCGTGCAACACATCATCATGCCACGCTGGCGCAGCGGCGAGCACACACTGGTGCGCGCCGATGTGCAGCGGTTCCTCGACCAGGCGCAGCCGGAGCACCCGGAGATCGATAGCTGGAGCCACGCCACCCGCGAGAAGTTGGCCGGCAATATGCTCTCAATCCTGCGCGACTATGGGCTGTTGCGCGGCCGGGAACAGAAACAGATCGTCGAGCCCACCGTACCGCCGCCTGTCGCCGATCACCTGGTGCGCTTGCTCCTGGCGGAAGGTGTGTCCGCCGAAGCCGTCGTCGAGCATCCCGACTGGCACATCTGGCTGTGGGAACCGCGCCGCATCCGTGCTGCTCTCACCGATCTGACACGCCGGGAGGCCGTCTCATGACCGACCTGGCCGATCGCCTCCGCCAGCTCCATCAGCGCCTCCGCACCACCTACGACGGCATCGGCCATAGCAGTGGTCGCCCGTATGTCTACTTCGTGTACCCGCCGGACCAGGAGCGCGTGACCCGCCGCCTGGTGGATGACGAGTTCCAGAGCGATGCTGCGCTGACGTTCTATCACATCGACCTGCTGCCACTGACGATGCAGAGCCTCGCTGGCCAGGAGGAGCGCCGTGAGGCGTTGCTGAACGACCCAGATAGCAGTGATGGCGCCAAGGAGTCGATTGTTCGCCTGTGGGCGCGCGCCCTCAACCGCGCGATCGCCACACAGATTGAAGCCGTGCCGGCAACCGGCTCTCCAGTCGTTGTGGTACGCGGCCTCGCCGCACTTCACCCACTTGGAACGCCCACCGGCCTGATGGAGGCGGTGGCGGAACAGGAGCCGCGCGACCCGGCGAGCGGTCGGATCGTTCCGATAGTCTTGTTGATACCGGGTGCCCGCCCACCACAATCCAGTCGTATCTATCTCTTCCTCGCACAGGAGCGACTGCGACTGGATTTCTACCGTGGCGAGGAAGCTTGACTAACAACGGAGCACGACAATGGGCCTCCAGCGATTCGCGACATTCCAGGAACTCATACGAAGCGGCCGTGACCCGCGCACGATGGGCTTCGCGGTGCGATTCGGCGACATCAATCGTTTCGCCAACCGCATGCGCCTCGCCCGGTCATTCCGAGGCATTCAACTCGACGGCTATACGGACGACACGGTCCTGGGCTACAACGCCTTTTTCCAAATGCTTCTGACACACTCAGCATTGGAATGCTTCCTCAAACTGAATGGTCTGAAGAGCGTGGGACAGCTTGAGGAACTGCTGAAACCATACAAGCCAGAACAGGTTATCGAGACCTTCATCGAGAAGGATCGGGATGGGCGGCTCTTCACGTTTCTCCATAAGCGCATTGATGAGGGGCTGAAGCCGAAGCTGGAGGCGTGCCGAAACCGAACGAGCACGAATGTCGGGTACATCTCGGCATCCATCAGGCACATCTTTGCCCACGGCCATCTGACCGCGAACGCGAATCGGATCAACCCCCGGAACGTTTCCACGATCTGCAACGTAACGTCCGACTTCCTTCTTGACTTCATGGATCGTGAGTTTACCAAGAAGATCGACGCCTACTGTGCCAGGGTAGGAACATCTACCCCAGCAATCGATGCGGACCAGCCGCTCACCGCCATCGCTCAATCGCCCACAGCGACACCCTGATCGTTTACCCGGAGGACCTGATGCAGATACGCGAGACATTCGCCACCGCAATCCAGAAGCGCATTGAACCCGTCGTCAAAGTCGTCGATCGCCGTCCATCCGTGCTGTTGGGCGAGCTGAGCAACCTGGTCGTTACGCCGCAGTGGGAAAAGCACCTGCGCAGTGTTCTTGACGCGTACGCGGATGCCGCCGAGCGCGATGACGAGCAGAGCATCGGCCTCTGGGTCAGCGGCTTCTTCGGCTCCGGGAAGTCCCTGCTGGTCAAGGTGCTGGGGATCGTGCTCGAAGGCGCCGATCTGGAAGGCCAGTCATCCCACGACGTTTTCTTAGATCGCCTGCCCAGCAATAGCCCCGACCGCGACGCCATTCGGCGCTACCTCACTATTTGCAAGCGCAAGATCACGACCACAGTGGTCGGCGGCAACCTGCATGCCATGCAGGCCAGCCGCGACGACCCGCTCGCGCTGATCGCGTTCAAGCTCTTCGCGCTGCAACGCGGCTTCACACAGAGTTGGCCGCTGGCCTGGGCGATCGAGCACCAGATCGACGCGCGGGGCGTGACGGCCGACTTCCGGCAGCGCGCCAGCGATCGCGGCGGCGCGGCGTGGGAGGAGATCGCCGCCGACCCCGAGTTTTACATGGAGCACCTCTATGCCGCCGCGGCCGACGTACTGCCCGAACACTTCAGCGGCGGTGCCGCGGCCGTCGAGCGAGCGGTAAATACCGTGCTGCGCAGCGGGATCGATCCGGCCATGCTGATCGACCGGCTGCGGCGCTGGTGTGCGGCACGCGACGGCGGTGGCCGACGCCATAAGCTGCTGCTCCAGCTTGACGAAGTGGGCCAGTGGATCGCCAGCGGCAACGCGAATGAGCGCACCATGCAGGTCCAGGCACTGGTCGAGACTGCCGCGACGGCCGGCGAGGGGCGGCTCTGGATCGCCGTCACCGCGCACGGTGATGTACAGGCGCTCCAATCGAATGTCCAGCAGGAACAGTACGCCAAGATCAACCAGCGCTTCGCACACAAGTGCAAGCTCAGCAATGAGGACATCAGCCAGGTCGTCGAGGAGCGGCTGCTGCGCAAGACGCAGCCGGCGCGCGTGGTGCTGCAAGACCGCTTCACGCAGCGCATGGGCGACCTGAGTGATATGGGCACGATGGAGGCACAGCGCGAGTATCCAATCCCAAATGCCGAGCACTTCGCGCTGTTCTACCCTTACAGCCCTGGACGGTGGCGGTCATCCCGGATGTGGTCAAGGGCATCGCGCAGGCCGCCGGCCGCGACGAGGCGCTGACCGGCTCGAACCGCACGATGATCGGCGTGGTCCAGGGCGCGATTATTGAGACGCCAGGGCTGCTGGAAGCGCCGATCGGGCGCATGCTGAGCCTGGCCGATCTCTACGACCAGCTCGCCAGCGACGCACCTATCGAGACCAAGACTGACCTGAACCGGGTGCGCGACACGGTGCCGGGCGCAACTGACTTTACCCCCCGCGTGGCGCGGGCGCTGTACTTGCTCGGCGAGGCCGAGTACCTCTCGACGACGCTAGACAACGTGGCCCGCTCACTGGTCGACTCGATCGACGCCGACCTCGCGACGATCCGCCCCCTGGTCAAGGCCGAGCTGGACCGCCTGGTCAAGGCCGGCTACGTCAAGCACGTCGGCGAACAGTACATCTTCCTCAGCACGCAGCAGCGCGGCTTCCAGGATCGGGTGCGGGCGCGGCAGGAGGAGCTACAGGCCCAGACCTACGAGCTGAGCCAGGCGCTCAAGGAGTACGACAGCGATGACGCGCTCCGCTTCGACAAGGTGGCGATTTTAGGGCGCGAGATCGCGCTCAAGCTCGACATCGACGGGCGCGTGGCACGCAATCCGACGGCTCCCGTCACGCTACGGGTCTACAGCCCGTTCCAGCGGGCACTCGACCCGCAGATAGGCGACGACGCGGCCCTCAAACAGCGATCGACACAGGAGGCCAACACCATTCTGGTCCGACTTGGGGATGTACCTGGTCTGCGCGCGATGTTGGCGCTCGCGCTCGCGACCGATGAGATCGCCACCCAGGTCACGAGCGCGCCACAATCGAGCGACACGGAGAAAGATGTCGCCCGGCAGGCGAAGCAGGTTGACCTGGCGAGCCACAAGGCCGAGGTGCGCCGGCTGCTGGGACAGGCGGTGCGCGGCGCGACGATCTTCTTCCAGGGGACGCCCTACCAGCCGGCGGCCGGTGAGAGCCCATCTGCGGCCATCCGCATGACCCTCGGCCAGATCCTGCCCCATATCTATGCGCGTTTCGCCGACGTGCCGCACCGCTTCAGCAACGAGGAGACCGCGGTGAAGGCGGCGCTGGCCGGCAACACGACGAACAGCGACCTCCAGGCGCTCGGCGTCTACCGCGCGGATGGGACGCTCAACGACGCGCACCCGCTGCTGAGCACCATCCGCACCCGGTTACCGATCGACGACCAGTACCAGCAGTTCGTGCAGGCCGACGCGCTCCGCATCGAGATCGAGCGCCCGCCCTACGGCTGGGACCCGAACGGCGCGAAGGTTGCGCTGGCGCTGCTCCTGCGCGCCTCCAGTTGCCGCCTGATCGACACCAGCAAGACCCTCACCGACCCCAACGACCCGGACGTTGTTCTGGCGCTCACGAAGGAGGCCAAGTTTAAGAACCTGCGGGTGCAGGGCGTCAAATCGGAACTGGGCATCGCCGAGTTGCAGCAGATCCGTAACTACATCGAGACGCTGTTTCACACAAAGCCGGCGCTGGTGGCCGCCACGCTCAATGCCGTTCTGGGCGAGAGGCTCAACGAGACAGCGAAGCAGGCGCAGGTGGTGCAGCAATGGGCCGCGACGGCGCAATGTCCGCTCCCTCTGGCCTTCGACTCGGGCAATAGCCTGGTGGCGGAGCTGTTGAACAACGCCAACCCGGTGGTGCGGCTCCCGCGCTTCCGCGAGCAGGCCGATACGCTCATCAACTATGTCACCACCCTCCAGACTATCACCGCGTTCCAGCGCGACCACGGCGCGGACTACACCGTGATGCGCGACTTCTTCAATCAGATGGTCTACGCCGACAGCGAGCTGCAAGAGGTGCGCCGCTTCATCGACGACTGGCGCACGGTGGCGGGCGAGCGCGGCGTGACCGACCCGGCGCGTTGGAACGAGTTGACGCAGGCATACCGCGCCGCGCAAAAGGCGATCGCCGACCAGATCGCAACCTGGAAGCAGGAGGCGACGGCGAAGCTAGCCGAGATCGAGGCCGGATTGGAGCAGCGCGTGCGTGCGGCCGGCGTGCCGGAGGAGCAGGTGTCAATCGAGGTTGCTGCGCTGTCCGCGCTGTTCCAGAGCGTGCGTGACCGGCTTGCTCAGCAGGACATTGGCTTCGCCGAGGCGCGCGGCATCCTGACCAACCTGGCGAACGCGGATATGACGGCGCAGCGGCACCTCGGCGAGCTGCGCGAGCAGTACAGGCCAGTCGTCGTGCTGCCACCCGAAGAGATCGATACACCGGCGCAGGAACTGCGTCTGCGGTGGAGCGATCTGGTTGCTCAGGCACGCCTTACATCGCCAGAGGATCTCGATCGGATGCTGTCCGATCTGCGCGACCGGTTGCTGCCGGAGGTGGAGCAGCGTAAGATGGTGATCATCGAGTAGTCATAGCGCTCACCGGTACGACAATGACCGCATCACCTGTACGCGCGACATTCGAGAAGCTGCTGCGTGAGTTCCACCGCCTGCCGCAGGTGCAGCCGCGGGAGCCGACGCTGCTGGAGATCACCGGCTTCCAGCACCAGGAGTTGCTCGCAAGCAATGTGCTGGCGTTCTATCTTGACCCGGCGAAACCGCACGGTCTCGGCAGCACCTTGCTCGCCACCCTGCTCGATCTTGTCGCGCACCCGGACGCGGAGCGCATTCAGCACGCGGATGTGCGAACGGAAGTCTACACCGACCAGGGGAAGCGGCTTGACCTGGTAATCGACGCCCGGACGGTGTTGATGGGAATTGAGAATAAAATCTATCACGAAGCGGTCAACCCGTTCGAGGAATACCGCTGCTATCTTGAGCAGATAAGCGGAGGGCGGCTATGGTACGGCATCCTGCTCACACTCCGGCCGATCGCGCCGTCGCCAGCGTTCTACGGGTTCCAGCCGATCAGCTACCCGCAGCTCTTCCAGGCACTGCTCCAGCGTATCGGCGGAACGCTGCTGTCGGCGCGCGAGCCGTACCTGACATTCCTGCGTGACTTCATTCGCACGATCAGTGACCTCTCCAGGGAGACGAGCATGGATGCTGCGACACTGTCATTCTTCCGTGATAACCAGGTTGACATCGAGCGCCTGCTTGAAGGAATTGACCAGCTTCGCACGGAGATGCGACAGAAGCTTCAGACACTCAAATCGCTCATCGACACCAGCGTGTGTGCATTTCCTATCACGCCGGGCTTCTGGCGCTCGCAGACGATGCTGAGTGACATTCTCGTCTACGAGGTGAACGCCAGTTCCAGCGTAGCGGTCAACCTGATCATCCACGCGAAGCCGACCGGATGGATGATCAACCTGCATAATGCGAAGGGCGACCAGCCATCCCATCGGGCCGCGCTGGAAGATTTCCTCCGAATGCGGGGCATTGCGATGCGCCCACGCAACTTTCCGAACGTCTGGCGGCTGGGGTACGGCAGCGACTCGCTGGCCTATGACGCGCCGCTTTCACAGGTTCAGGAGGAAGTACAAGGCTTCCTGCGACAGATCAGCCAGTCACCGGATAGGGAGTAATCCATGCTCAAACGTCACAAAGATCTCCTCCGCCCGCTCGTCGCGAACCTGCGTGTGACCCTGGCCGGTACTGCCGGTGCTGACGGCACGTGGCAGCGCGGTGACCTCGATCGTGAGCTTGAGCGCCTTGGGATTGCGCCCGACGGCACGGCAATCCCGATCGATGCGTTACGGAACCCCGGCCCGAGCGAGCGCCGCGCCCGCGTGGTTGCTGATGCCTACCTTGCCGCGGCTGCGAACGGCCTGAAGGGCGCTGAGGCGGAGCAGAAGCGCCGCGCTGCCCGCGAGGAGTTCGTCGAGCGCGCGGCCTACACCTGGATCAACCGGCTGCTCGCCCTCCGCACAATGGAGGCCCGCGGCCTGATCGACGAGACACTGCGCGCCAACCCGGACTACGAGGGAATCCCTGAGGCGCTGTTCGTCCTGCGGCAGACCGACCCGGCCCGCTGCGCTCAATCCGACGGCGGCTGGTGGGCGGTGATCGATGATGCCTGCACGGCCCAGGCCGCTTTTCTGCCCGGCCTCTTCGATCTGAGTGATCCTTCCGCTGCGCTGCGCCCATCGACCGCCGCAATGTTGCGCTGCGTCACGCTGATCGGCGGCGCGCCGGCGGGCTTCACGCTGGCGGAGGCCGACGCCGCCTTCGCCGACCCGGACGCGATCGGCTGGACCTACCAGTTCTATCAGGAGGCCGCCAAGGCGCGGGTGTATGAGAAGCTAGGGAGCGGTGGCAAGGCAGGGAGCCGCGCCGAGATCGCGGCCGCCACCCAGCTCTTCACCGAGCCGTATATGGTCAAATGGCTTTTGCAGAACAGCCTTGGTCGCTCGTACCACGAAATTCATCCGCAGAGCGCACTGCCAGCAGAGTGGGACTATTACATTCGCCCGACCGAAGACCGGCCGCTCAATGCCCCCGCGCCAACAGCGGCCACGCTGGAAATGCTGACTGTGCTCGATCCCTGCGTTGGCTCGGGCCATTTCCTGCGCGGGGCGTTCGACCTGCTGGCGGCAATGTACCGCGAACAACACCCTGATTGGGTCGCGCAGCAAGTGGTCGAGACGATCCTGCGCCAGCATCTCCACGGCATCGACATCGATCCGCGCGCAGTGCAACTGGCCGCGCTGACGCTGTACATGCGCGCGCTGGAAGTGATCCGCGACGAGGCGCGCGCCCGCCGCCGGCCGATGCCGAGCTGGACGCCACCGCAGATCAACCTGGCGACCACGCCCAGCGGCCTGGATGCGTCGGCGCTGGAACGCCACCTTCAGCGCCCTCCCGAGGATCGGCCGCTGCGCCCGGTGCTGGAACGAATCTTCGAAACGTTGTCGCAGGCCGAGATTCTGGGCAGCCTGCTGCGACCCGCCGCCGAGATCGACGCGGCGATTGCCAAAGTGCAGGCACCACGCCAGAATAGCATGTTTGATGGTTCAAACTCCGCGGAATCCACTGCTCTGATCTCGCACGATCCAACTGAGCTGAAGCGCCTGGTACTCGACAGAATCGCCGCCGCCTTTCGCGCCGAGGCCGCCAGCGCCGACCCGGCCGACGCGCTGTTCGGCCGTGAGGCCGAGCGCGGCGTGCGACTGCTCCAGCTGCTCGACCGCAAGTACGCGGTAGTTGTGACCAACCCGCCGTATATGGGCAGCGGGAATATGCCTGCTGTGCTCAAGAAGTATGTCGAGAAGCACTACAAGTCCGGTAAGCGCGATCTCTACGCTGCCTTTATCTTGCGTTGTCTCGATCTATGCTTGCAGGGTGGCCACGTGGCGATGGTCACGCAGCAGAGCTGGATGTTCTTAAGCAGTTATGCTGAACTGCGTGCTGTGCCAGATGAGCGACTGGCAGATGTGCGTAGGAAGCGCGAGTTTACCGGCCTGCTGCGTGAAACGAGCTTTCAGGCAGTGGCGCATCTAGGAGCGAATGCATTTGAGGAAGTTGCTGGCGAAGTAGTACAAGTTGCGTTGTTCATTTTTCGTAACTCAGCTGCTTCTGAAGCACATTCGTTCCTCGCCACTCGCCTCATAGGCTTGAAGAGTTCCAACGAAAAAGCGCAGCAATTGACGGAACGTGAAAACAGAGTGTTCACTCTGCATAAACAGAGACTTTTTACTCAGATTCCACAGTCACCTATAGCTTACACACTTAGCGACAAAGCCCTCCTTCTGTTTGAGAATGTATCATTAAAAGATGCTGGAGAGGTTCTTGAGGGTTTACACGCAACAGATAGTAATCGCTTTGTGAAATTCTTTTGGGAAACTTCAAACTCTGAACGGTGGTTCCGATATGTTAAAGGCGGAGGCTATGGGAAATGGCATGGATATAACCATTACCATGTAGACTGGGAGCAAGAAGGAGCTCGCCTAAAAGCAATAGATGCAATTATCCCAAGTCGGCAGTACTATTTTGTTTCAGGTTGGACTTACTCGATGATCGCACAAGGATCACTGGGATGTCGTTTGCTTGAAAATGCCATATTTACTAATTCAGGGCCGGGCATTTTCTTGTGCTCTTTTCCGGTAGGGGCCCTAAATTCGCGCGTCTATTCTTATCTTCTACGTTCGATAAATAGTAAGTTGTCTTTTGATAAGGGTTATGTTGAAAGGCTTCCTATTCTACAAATTGCGCTCAATGCTCGGATATTAGCACAAAAGGTTATAGATGCATGTTGTGCATTAAAGCAAACCGAAACTCGCGCCGATGCTACAGATCGGAACTTCCAGAGTATTCAATATCAACCTCAGATCTTGTC
>LJCR01003601.1 GCA_001399705.1 Kouleothrix aurantiaca | reverse complement strand
GAGCAGATCGGCAACCTCGCGCCCGCGCCCGACGGCACGACGCTGGCCTTCAACGTCGTGCGCGACCGCTGGTCGCGGCGCGGGCCAAACCCATACGGCGGCTCGGATCTGTGGCTGGTGAGCAACGCGCCCGACGCAACCGACTACCGCAAGGTCAGCGATTACCTCGGCATGAATAGCTGGCCGATGTGGGCGGGCGACGGCCAGGGGCTGTTTTTCGTCTCCGACCGCGACGGCATCGAAAACATCTGGTTCCAGCCAGCTGGTGGACCGGCCGAGCAGATCACGCATTTCGCCGAAGGCCGCCTTCTGTGGCCCTCGATCAGCGCCGACGGCAAGACGATCGTCTTCGAGCGCGACTTCACGATCTGGCGGCTCGATCTGCCCAGCCGCGAGGCCGCGCCGATTACGCTGCGCGTCAGCGCCGACAGCCGCGCCACGCCTGTGTACATCGAAACTTTTACGCGCGCCAATGAGCTCACGCTCGCGCCCGATGGCAAGAAGATCGCGTTTGTGGCGCGGGGCGAGGTGTTTGCCGACTTCGCGG
>LJCR01003598.1 GCA_001399705.1 Kouleothrix aurantiaca | reverse complement strand
GGTTCTGCGTCGCCAGCACAAAAAATGGGTCGGCGAGCTGGTGAATGGTTTTCGCCACCGTGACGGTATGCTCCTGCATCGCTTCCAGCAGCGCGCTTTGCGTTTTGGGCGTGGCGCGGTTGATCTCGTCGGCCAGCACCAGGTTGGCGAAAATCGGGCCGGGCTCGAAGCGAAACGCCTTGTGGCCGGAATCATCTTCGCTGATTAGCGTGGTGCCGACAATATCGGCGGGCATCAGGTCGGGGGTGAACTGGATGCGGTTGAACGAGCAGTCGAGCACTTCGGAGAGCGTGCGCACCAGGGTGGTTTTCGCCAGGCCGGGCACGCCTTCCAGCAGGGCGTTGCCGCCCGCCAGCAGGACGATCAGCGTCTGGCGAATGAGGTCGCGCTGGCCCACAATCACCTGGCCGATCTCGGCCTCGATCATCGCGGCGCGCTGCCGAAATTCTTCCGGGCCAAAGCGCGGCGCGGATGCTGGGTTGGTCATGTGAAACTCCTGCTCCGGCGGCTCGCTCGCTGGGCCGCCCTCCTTTGCTGGCGCTCGCGCC
>LJCR01003591.1 GCA_001399705.1 Kouleothrix aurantiaca | reverse complement strand
ACTCGTTTGTGGGCGGGATGGTCTGGGGTTTGAGCCAGGGCGACGCGCTGAGCGCGCTGCGCTGGGGCGTGGCCTGTGGCGCGGCCACCGCCAGCCACGATGGCACCGCCGTCGGCACGCGCGAGGACGTCGAGCAACTGGCGGAAAAAGTCCAGACTCGCGAAATACAGTAGGAAAAACAGCTACGCACTACGAACTACGCTCGATGATGCGCAGTTCGTAGTGCGTAGTGCGTTCCAGCAAGCATGCCGGTCGTCAATCGTCGTTGGTCGGTCGTCGCTATCCCTCGCTGGCCGGCTCGATCGCGCAGCTGCCGTCGGCGCAATCGGCCGCGTCCGTGCCGGCCACGCCAACCATTGTCAGTGGGTGCGCCTCGGCCCAGGCTTGCTCCAGCGTCTGCGTAAACAGCTCGGCCGGCTGCGCGCCCGAGATGCCGTAGCGCTCGTCGATGGCGAAAAACGGCACGCCGCTGATACCAAACATGCGCGCGCGATTCCCGTCGGCGCGCACCTCGGCGGCATATGTATCCCTTTCCAGCGCGGCGCGCAC
>LJCR01003592.1 GCA_001399705.1 Kouleothrix aurantiaca | reverse complement strand
GCAGGCAGCGGGATCAATTTCGCGTTTCAGATCACGCGCTCGCGCAGCGGGGTGAGCGCGACGGTGTGGGATTTGAACGGCGCGGGCGAGCCGGGATTTACCGCCACCACGGCGACGGGCTCGACCGAAATTGCGCAAACGGTGTCGGTCGGCAGCCGCATTTTTGCGACCTCCAGCGATGAAATGCTGCAGCTGATGGTATTTGGCGGGGTGCTGGCGCTCGGGCTGGCGCTGGGCGCGCTCGCCGTTCGCAAGGCGCAGCGCAACCCCTACCTTGATTTCTAGCTCGTTACGAAGCGAATAATTGTTTGTACGCGGCGGCCGGGGCAACCCGGCCGCTTGCATTTATCCGCCATCCTGCCCACGCGCCCGGCGCTGATCTGCCAGATCTACAACCGGCGCGTCGCCTCGGATGTGAAAATCTCGCTGATGGAGCGCTACCCGGCCAGCCACCCGATCACGCTGGTCCGCGCGGCCGGCGTGGATGGCGACGAGCAGGTGTGGACGGTGCCGCTGCACGAGATCGACCACCAGGACGCGCTGGATCAC
>LJCR01003597.1 GCA_001399705.1 Kouleothrix aurantiaca | reverse complement strand
CCGCGCCTTGATAGCGGCTGCGCTGGTCGGGGTTGCCGAGAGCGGCAATCTGCTCTTCGGCGCGCAAAAGCAAGCCCTGGCTAAGAAGTGGCTCGGCAATTGCCATCAAGGCACGCAGGCGCTCGCCGGGCAGCTCGATCTGCTGCGCGAAAGCGTGTGCGCGGGCAGAATAGCCAGCGCGCGCCTGTGCAAGCGCAAGATCGGCCATGGTGCGCGCGCGCTGCTCGGCCGACACAATCTGCTCGGCCAGCGCCAGCGCCTCGTCCCAATCGGCGGTGCTGGCGGCCAGGCGCGTCAGCTCATCAAAGGCCCAGTCGCGCTCGTCGTCGTCGCCAATTGCCTCAGCCACGATTCGCGCGTCTTCGGCGTTGCCGGCGCGGGCCAGCGCCACCGCCACGCGCGACTGGGCGCGGTCGCGCTCTTCGTCTTCTTCCAGCAGCTCGGCGGTGCGCAGCGCGATTTCAAGCTGGCCAAACATGGCCTGTGCCGCAGCGAGTTCGGCCACCAGCGGGGCGCGCTCGTCGCCCGAAAGCGCGCGCAGCTCGGCAG
>LJCR01003596.1 GCA_001399705.1 Kouleothrix aurantiaca | reverse complement strand
GCGCAGGTCGGTGCTGGCGGGGAATACTGTGTCGAGGTGGGCGGCGATCATCAGGGCCGGGCGCGTGGCGCGGCCGGGGCGGCGGCCATACACATTGCCAATCGCGTCAGTATCAACATCCTGCAAGCCCAGCGCCTGCATCTGCGCGGCCACATACGCGCCGCGCGCCGCCTCGTCGAAGGTGGGCGCGGGGATCTGCTGGATGGCAATCGCCGTCTCGACAATCGCGGCGGCCTCGAAGCTGCGCGCGGCGACCTGGGCAGCCGGCATGTCGCGCCAGCGATCGATCTTATTCATCATCGCTCCATTGCGGTGGAAAAGCCGAACCGGCGGCTATTGTAGCACAAACCCCTGGCCGGGCCGGTAGGCGTGGGCCCGCCCGCCGCGGTAGAGCGTCACGCTGCCCTGGCCATACACCTGCCACGCGCCATCCGCCCCGTCGTCGATCATGCCGGTGCGCTCATCGATGCCGATCAGCCCGGCGTTCGGCAGCAGCGCGGCCAGGCGCTCGGCCCAGCCCTTGCCAAAGGTATTGTGGTCCGGCCGAAC
>LJCR01003593.1 GCA_001399705.1 Kouleothrix aurantiaca | reverse complement strand
GCGGCCGAGCCGCTCAGCGCGCCGCTGGCCGGCCAGAACGACGAGATGGACGAGCTGGAAGACGAAGCCGGCCCGCGGCCGCTTGCGCTGGTGGCGTTCTGGCGCGAGGTTGGCGCGGTCGATCTCGTCGGGATGCACCCGCGCTGGCCCGGTGGCCTCGACCCGCTGGTGGTTGATCCGCCCGAGGGCGCGCTGGCGTTTCTGTTCGACGAGGAAGACGACGAGGGCGCGGGCCAGTTTGCCGGCCTCGCGCCCGATGATTTACATAAAGATAATACCAGCGGCGGCGACCCATATGGCGTGCGCCTGCCGAGCCCCGCCGCCGATTTCCTGTTTGAGTATGAGCGCCACGGCCTGCTGTTTGTGCCCTACCTGCGCCTGGCGATTCTAGAGTGGGGCGGCTTCCCCGGCCTGGAAGGGCGCGATCAGCCTTTCCCACCGCTCGACGAACTGCGCGCCGGGCTGGAGCCGTTCTAGTTGCGCTGCGCCAGCGCGGCCTCCACCAGCTCGGGCGTGACCTCGGTCTGGCCGCGCTGGCGGGCCGCCGCC
>LJCR01003595.1 GCA_001399705.1 Kouleothrix aurantiaca | reverse complement strand
GTCATGCCAAGTCCTCCTGGTGTATATAAATTGAGAGGTCGCAAAAATTAAAGCAGCTCGACGGCCAGCGCCACGGCTTCGCCGCCACCTAAACACAGCGATGCCAGCCCGCGCTGGCCGCCGCGCCGCCGCAGCGCATTCAGCAGCGTCACCAGCACGCGCGCGCCGCTGGCCCCGATCGGGTGGCCCAGCGCGATCGCGCCGCCGTGCACATTCAGCCGGTCCCAGTCGATGCCCAGCTCGCGGCCATTGGCAACCACCTGGGCGGCGAATGCTTCGTTGATCTCAAACAGGTCGTAGCTGTCGAGCGTGGTGCTGGTGCGCTCCATCAGGCGGCGAACTGCAAACACTGGCGCAGTGAACAGCTCCAGCGGCCTGACGGCGGCCTGCGCCGCGCCGAGAATGCGTGCCAATGGCGTCAGCCCAAGCTCGCGCGCGGCGGACCCGCTTGTCACCACCAGTGCGGCCGCGCCGTCGGTGATGCCGGGGGCGTTGCCGGCCGTGACGCTGCCATCGCTGGCGAAGGCGGGCCGCAGCCCGGCCAGCACC
>LJCR01003590.1 GCA_001399705.1 Kouleothrix aurantiaca | reverse complement strand
TCATACGCCCGCCGCTCAGGTCGTCGATGGCGGCGGCCTGGCGCGCCCACATCACCGGGTCGCGAAACGTCACCGGCGCGACGCACGGCCCGAAGTGGATGCGCTGCGTGCCGCTCGCTAGGTATGCCAGCGATACCACCATCTCCAGCGAGTCCAGGTTCGGCGGGTCGGCGTTCGTGAAATGATCCGAGCGAAACAGCCCGGCGAAGCCAAGCTGCTCGACCTCGGCGGCCAGCCGCTGCCAGCGCGCCCACGTCAGCCCATCCTGCCCCTCAACCATAATCGAAATGTCCATGCTGCGCTCCTTCTGCCCAATTGCGTCCCGGACATTATACGCCGCGCAAGCAGAAAAAGAACGCTTTGCCACGAAGGCACAAAGGCTTTCAGGAAATTGAAAACCTTCGTGCCTTCGCGAAAATCGAAAGCGCCGTACTGAAGCGAAGTACAAAAATTTTGGCCACAGAGAACACGGAGAACACCGAGTGTTTAGCTCAACACTCAGTGGCCTCTGTGCGCTCTGAGGCTCAACGTATTTGCTCTCTGCTATAG
>LJCR01003594.1 GCA_001399705.1 Kouleothrix aurantiaca | reverse complement strand
CGATCGGGCCGGTGATTGGCGTGCCGAGCAGTTCGTCGGCGCGGGCGGCGTAGTAGGAGTCGGGCGCGGCGTCGCGCGCGGCGGTGAGCATCGAGCGCCGCTCGGGCGATTCTGCGCCAAGGGTTTGTGCGGCCCAGAAGGCGGCTTGCGCGGCGGCCACGCCACGGCTGTGCTGGCGCAGGGTTTCCCAGGCCGCGCGCGCTTCGTCGCCGCGCCCGCTGTTGAAAAGCGACCAGCCGGCGACATACAGCGCGTCATGGGCCTGCTCGCTGTCGGGGTAGCGCTGGCCCAGCGCAAGTTGCTGCTGAATCACGCCTTCGGCGTCGTTCAAGCGCCCCAGCAGCGTAGCGACGCGGCTGAGCGCCTCGGGGGCGCGTGAGTCGTCGGGGTAGGCGGCGGCGAACTGGCGGTAGCCGTCGATCGCGCCCTGGGTGTCGCCATTCTGCCCGCCCGTCTGCACCCAGTCGAGCTGGGCCTGGCGGCCGGGCTCGCTATTGGGCGATTCGGCGCTGATCGCGGCGAGTGCGTCGAGCGCGCCAGCGAAATCGC
>LJCR01000359.1 GCA_001399705.1 Kouleothrix aurantiaca | reverse complement strand
GCTTGTGGGTGTGGCAGGTGGCGCAGTGGTAGCGCTTGGCTGCGGCGCGGCCGCGAGCGCGTTCTGTGCGCCGAAGATGCGCGCTTCGGGCTGCTGAAAGCCCAGGCCCAACAAAGCCAGCGCCAGCCCGCCGGCGACCAAACAGAGCGTAATAAAGACGTAGAATCGCATGCTGCTCCTTTTTTGGCGCAGGTGCGCTGCGCCGGCCTGTATACTAGCATAGGTTTATACAGAAAATCAACTTTTCCCGTGCGAATCAGGTCATGCCAGGGTTGGGATGGGGACGTGATCTATCCATAAAGGTGAACCCCCTGTAGTAAAGAAATATTGGGCCACAGAGAACACGGAGGCTTCGTCGTGAGCTCAGCCGAACGGACGCCGAGTTTTGACAGCCTTACTCAGTGGTCTCTGTGCGCTCTGTGGCTCAACCCTGAGGAAGGAGCGCAATGAACCCGCCGCTCACCCCCGCCGAATTCCCGCCCAACCCGCTCGAAAAGCCCGGCTACCGGCTGGAATTCCACGACGAGTTCGCGGGCGGCACGCTCGACACAGGCAAATGGCTGCCGGTCTACCTGCCGCAGTGGAGCTCGCGGGCGCGCTCGGCACCGCGCTACGCCCTGCGCGACGGCGCGCTGGCGCTGCAGATCACCCACGATCACACGCCGTGGTGCCCCGAGTTCGACGGCACCAGCCGCTGCTCGTCGGTGCAGACTGGCGTGTTCGCCGGGCCGCTGGGCAGCCGCGTCGGCCAGCACCGCTTCAACCCGGCCTGCGCCGTGCGCGAAGAACAAACACCCGCGCGCACCTACACCCCGCAATACGGCTACTTCGAGCTGCGCGCCCGCGGCCCGCGCGACCCGCGCTGCCTGTTTGCGCTGTGGATGATCGGATTCGAAGATGCGCCCGAGCGCTCGGGCGAGATCGCGATTATGGAGATCAAAGGCGCGAACATGACGCCAAATACCGCCCGCAACGGCCATGGCATCCACCCCTGGGCCGACCCGCTGCTCCGCGACGATTTTGCCGAAACCGAGCTGCCAATCGACGCGACACAGTTCCATATTTACGCCGCCGAGTGGGCGCCCGGCCGCGTTGATTTTTATGTCGACAACTGGCTGGTCCGCACGGTGCAGCAGTCGCCGCGCTACCCCATGCAGTTCATGCTCGACATCTATGAGCTGCCGGTTGACGCCGAAACCGAGCGCATCCGCCCACCCGCCGCCTACCCGAAAGAATTCGTGATCGACTACTTCCGCGCCTACCAGCCGTTGGGCGGCTACGGGGCAGAATGAAATCGCCACTTCATACCGACGTTATGAGCAGGCCAAGGATCGCGCCGGCCAGCGCGCCTTTCAGCCAGCCGCCCAGAAACCAGGCCCAGGCCAGCGGGCGCGGGATGGGCATGTGAATGTAGGTGCCAAAGCCAACCCCAAGGCCCAGCGCCAGCCCCAGGAACGCGCCGAAGCCAAGGCCTGCGCCCAGCGATTTCGGCTGCACCAAGAGCCAGTACGGCAGCACAAAGGCTGCAATCAGCGCAAAGGTGACCACATAAACCAAAGGGATGTTCAGCTGATTGCTGGGGCGCCACAGGGCTGGGTTTGCAGCATATAGCCGATGCAGCAGCACTCGGTGCATCAAGACATCGACCACCGTCCAGGTGAACAGGATCGCCAGGCCAGACAAGACGAGAGCGAGCATCATTGCCTCCTCAGCTTGTAATTTTGAAGAACCAGAATACATGTGAAAAATAACACAATGTATAGGTAACGTCAAATCATCAGCACGCCGAGCGCGACCACCAGATCACCGTCACCCCCGAACTCGCTGCCCAGGTGCGCCAGCATATTCACAAGGAAACTCCAGCCCAGTCTGCGCAGGTTTTGCTGCGCCGGGAACACAAGCACGCCGGCACCTGCGCCCGCTTCTCGCTCGCCGCTTCGTTCGCAATCGCGCCAGCCAGGCTGCCCAGCCGCAACGTTTATTTACCCTGAATATCCGCCTGAAATACGCGCGCGCGTTCCTTCGCAAGCCGCATCCGCTCGGCTCGCGGCCTGTGGTATACTCGCCCCCGGCACCGCAAGGCTGCTCCACCACTAGCAGAAAGTGAACGACCATGAGCATTCGTGTCTGTCTTGCCGGCGCGACCGGCTGGGCCGGCTCGGCGCTGGCGCGCGCAATTGCCGAAGCCGAAGATATTGCGCTGGTGGCGGCGGTCGGGCGAACGCAGGCCGGGCGCACGCTGGGCGATGTGCTGGGCGAGCCGCGCCTCGGTGCGCCGATCTATGCGACCGCCGCCGAGGCGCTGGCTGCACAACCCTGCGATGTGTTTTTCGAGTACACCAAGCCCGATGTCGCCAAGGCCAACATTCTGGCCGCGCTCGGGCAGGGCGCGCATGTTGTCGTCGGCACCTCGGGCCTGTCGGATGCCGACTACGCCGCGATCGCCAGCGCCGCCGAGCAGCAGGGCCGCGCCGTGCTGGCGGTTGGCAACTTCGCGCTCACGGTGGTGATGCTGCAAAAGTTTGCCGAGATGGCGGCGAAGTACATCCCGCAGTGGGAAATCATCGACTACGCCTACGATGGCAAGCGGGACGCGCCAAGCGGCACCGTGCGCGAGCTGGCCGCGCGCCTGGGGAAAGTGCGCGATTCGGAGCTGACCGTGCCGCTGGAAAACACGCAGGGCGTGGCCGAAACGCGCGGCGCGCGCATGAGCGGCTCGCAGGTGCACGCGCTGCGCCTGCCCAGCTACACGATCTCGACCGAGATCATTTTTGGCATGCCCGACCAGCGGCTGAGCATCCGCCACGACTCGGGCAGCAGCGCCGAGCCGTATGTCGACGGCGCGCTGCTGGCGATCCGCAAGGTTGGCACGCTCAGCGGCCTGCGCCGCGGCCTCGACACCGTGCTCGACCTGGGGTAGCGACGACCGACGACCGACGACCGGCAGGCGTATTTTTACCGCAAAGAGCGCAAAGAGCGCAAAAGCATTGGAGTTGCAGGTTTCCGCCAGCTGGCGAGAAGGCACGAAGGCACGGAGACAGTTGCAAGTTACAAAGTGCGAAGGTTGCAGGTTCTATCGGTGGCGAAGACAAACCTGCCAACCTGCCAACCTGCCAACCTGTAAACCTGCAACCTAAAAACCTGCAAACTCACCATTAACACTCAAAACTCTATACAACGGAGCTTCGACCTTGAAACGTCACTCGCTGATCACCGCGCTCGTGAATCTGCGCGGCAACCCACGCGGCTGTGTGTACACCGAACCGCTGTGGGGCGTCCCATTCAACCTGTATGCGCCCTACGTATCGATCTATATGCTCGCCATCGGCCTGTCCGACCAGCAGATCGGCCTCATCCTCAGCCTGAGCTGGGCCTGCCAGATCGTGTTTGCGCTGTTTAGCGGCGTGATCACCGATAAAATGGGGCGCCGCCTGACCACGCTGGTGTTCGACATTTTGGCCTGGACAGTGCCGTCGCTGCTGTCGGCGCTGGCGAACAGCTTCTGGGTTTTCCTCGTCGCCGGCCTGATCAACAGCATGTGGCGCATTACCCTGAACTCGTGGAGCTGCCTGCTGGTGGAAGACGCCGAGCCCGAGCAGATAGTGGATATGTATACCTGGATCTACATTTCGAACCAGATCGTTGGCTTTGTCGCGCCGCTGGCCGGCCTGATGATCGGGCTGTTCTCGCTGGTGCCGACCATGCGTGCACTCTATCTCTTCGCGGCGGTTATGTTCACGCTCAAGGCGGTGCTGACCTATATCTACACCGACGAAACGCGCCAGGGCAAGGTGCGCCTGCAAGAAACGCGCGGCCAGAGCGTGCTGACCCTGCTGGGCGAGTATCGCGGCGTGCTGCACAAAATCTTGCGCGCGCCGCAAACGCTCCTTACCGCCGGCATCATGCTGGTGATCAGCATCGCCAACCTGATCAGCGGCGGCTTCTGGTCAATTCTGGTCACGCAGAAGCTGCACATCGCCGACCGCTACCTGGCGCTGTTTCCGCTCGTGAAGTCGGCGATCATTCTGAGCTTCTTCTTTCTGCTGATGCCGCGCCTGAACAAGCTCAACCCCAAAGTGCCGATGATGGTGGGTTTTATTGGCTTTCTCGCCAGCCAGATCGTGCTGGTGAGCGCGCCCGAGCAGGGCTATGGCCTGCTGCTGCTGAGCGTGTTTCTGGAAGCATGCAGCTTCGCCGCCGTC
>LJCR01003586.1 GCA_001399705.1 Kouleothrix aurantiaca | reverse complement strand
TCATTCTTGCGCGGCACGCTGTTGGAGCGCAGTGGCGACCAGCTTCGCGTGCGCCTGCCCGAGCTGGGCGAGCTGAGTTTGCGCGCCGACCGTGGCCCACGCATTGCCGATGGCGACCTGGTGGTGGGTGCGCCAGTCACGGTTGCGATTCGTTCGGAGCGCGTGGAAGTTGTGGGCGCGAGCGCGCCGACCGACAACACCATGACCGTGCGCGTCGCCGAGTCGGCCTATGAGGGTGCGCGCTGGCTGCACCTGGTGGAAACACCTGTCGGCACGCTGCGGCTGGAAACGCTCGACGCCGCGCCGGATCAGCAATTGCGCCTGCACCTGCCGCCCGAGGCGCTATTCCTTGTGTCCGATACGGCGAATGCCACGTGAGGAGTCAGAAGTCAAGAATCAGGATTCAGAAGGTTGTACCTCTGGAGGCGCGAACATCAGCCGTTCGCGCCTTTTGATGTGCGCAAGCCTGGCTTGCTGGCTAGGGTTGGTGGAACTTTCTGCACAATGCTTGTTTCGCGCACTGCCCGGCCGTAAACGACCGGGCTTCGAA
>LJCR01003589.1 GCA_001399705.1 Kouleothrix aurantiaca | reverse complement strand
CGCTGACTTGGTTCAAGGACAAGCGCCGCTCCTGCGCGCACTGCCGCACGCCGCTGTGGACCGACGCACGGATCACGGCGACGGCGGCGAAATATCCGCAGCTCCCGTTCAAGGACTGGAGCCAGGCGGTCGATGCCGAGCCGATTGAGGAGGCACCGCAGTCGCGCACGCGCAAGGAAAGGCGACCGGCGGTGCGGATCGTGAATGCGGATGGGACGCGCGGCCCGGCGGCGCCAGACAGCTTTTCACCCTACGACTACTGGCGGCGGTTCTATGCCGGCTGCTGCGCGTTTGTAGAGATCGACGAGAGTCACAACCTGCGCGGCCAGTCGACGGACATCGCTCACAGCGGCCACCTGGCGCAGCTGGCCAGCCAGACCTACGGCTACGGCTCCGGCACGCACTACGGCGGCGTGCTGACCGACTTCTTCGCCTACTGGTTTCGCTTCAACCCGCGCTTCTGGCAGCGCCTAGGCCTGGGCTGGAACGAGGCCGAGCAGGCGATGCGCCGCTACGGCGTGGTCCAGACCATCACCAAAGAGTTCGAGTC
>LJCR01003587.1 GCA_001399705.1 Kouleothrix aurantiaca | reverse complement strand
GGGCAGGCCGCCCAGCGCCAAGCCCGGCGCAAGTGATGTCAGGGTGGCGAGAACCGCGGTGGGCATGGGCGCAGGCCATAGCGCCGCAGCTGTGCGCGCCGCGCCGGGGAGGCGCTTCTGAAGTTGCAGGTTCAAGCCGACACTCGACGCTGACGCAACCAGCGCAAAGCCAGCTGCCCCCACCCCAGAGATCGGCAGATCCGCGCCGATGCGCGCCTGCGCACTCAACCCAGACGATCCCGCCGCGATGCCAAGCGACCAGGGCAGCGCGCCCGCGCGGCCGGCCGTCACCTGAAGCGTGAGCGCGCCCAGGTCGAGGTTCGCCGTTACAACATCCGTGTCGCCAAAGCGAATCTCGACTGTGTCGCCCGCCGCCGAGCGCGTGTCGCCGGCCATTGCGCGCAAAGTTGCTGCAAGCTGGCCCTGGCGCGTGGTGTCGGTGCGCGCCGCCGCGACGGTAGCGGCCGGGTCGAGCAGCAGCCGTTCGAGCGTGATCGCGTCGACGCCGCCATCCGGCCCCAGCACGCCCAGCGCGACCAGGCCATCGCGC
>LJCR01003585.1 GCA_001399705.1 Kouleothrix aurantiaca | reverse complement strand
GGGGCAGGCTCCGCGATGCGTATAAAAACAGGCACGCGGTGCTGGCCATTGGGCCGGAGGGCATCCCGGACGCCGAGCTGGCCGAAATCGTGCTTGGCCCGGACATAAGCTGCGCCATCTGGATTGCCGACTGCGACCACACCGACTTGATCGCAAAACTCGTGCCTGAGCTGGTCTTCGAGACGCGGCTCGCGCGAGGTATCAGCCGCCGGCGCGCGGCACTGAAAGCTGACGCAGCATGAGCATTTCTCCCGAGGCGCTGGAAGGCGCGGGTATCGCACTGGAGTCGCAGCTCGCGGAGTATCTCGCGGCGCTATATCTGAATGTTGGGGCCGAGGATCGGCCGGCGATTCTCGACGCCGCTCGCCGGCGCCTACCACTGTCCGAGCGCAGCCTGTTCGCCGTCGCACTCGCGCCGCTCGACCCTGTCCAGGCATTTCTCTTCCAGCGTGACTGCGACCCTGACGACACCGCGACAATTTTGCGCGCGCTTGCGCCCCATCTCGGGCGGCTCCGGCCGGAGCATATCGCCGGCATGCTGGACATGATC
>LJCR01003588.1 GCA_001399705.1 Kouleothrix aurantiaca | reverse complement strand
GAGCTGCAATGCGCCCTTGGGCAGGCCCGGCAGCGCAATCGCCAGCGCGGTCGCGCCCTGCCCGCTGGTGGCGATTGGCGGCGCGGCAGGGGCGGCTGTGCCAATCTGCGCGCCAATTTCGCCTAGCTCATTCGCACCCCCGCTGTGCAACCCGAACTGGCGCAGCGGGATGGCTGGCCACGCGGCGGCGGCCTCTTCCAGCACGCGCATTTGCTGCACGGAAACAGCCGCAAGCGCCGAGTGGCTGGTGTCGTTGGGCAGGAGCGGGCCGGCCAGCAGCGCCGCCAGGGGCAGACCGTGAAGCTGAAGCGCGGCCACCGCAATGCGCGCTTCCTCAAGCGCGGCCGGGTCGGGGCGCAGCACAAAGCGCACTGCGGTGCCGGGGGCCAGGATCTCTTCGCGCAGCTGCTCGGCACGCACGGGCGCATTCTGCACGCCCGCGTAGGCATCGGTGGGAATAAACGAAGTGGGCAGCAGCGCCCGGCCGATCGATGCGGAGCTGCGCCCCGGCCCGCGATCCAGCCCGAACAGAAGCCGCACCGCCCAGCGC
>LJCR01003580.1 GCA_001399705.1 Kouleothrix aurantiaca | reverse complement strand
TTCTTGGTGCCTTCGTGTCTTGGTGGTTCGGTCCTTCGTCTTTCGTCTCTCGCCTTTCTCCACTAAAAATCTCATAAAAATCTAAAATTTTAATATTGACCCCGCGCGCTTCCCCGCCTATAGTGAGAACACACTTACGTCCTTTGAAACACACCCGCCGGCGTGCCCTGTATGCGCGTGAGCCGCCCTCACGCAGCCGGCGAATGGCATCGCAGCCACCCCGACGTGAAGGAACTCGTCATGCCTCAGCGCGTCACGCTTGAAGACATTGCGCGCGCGAGCGGCGTATCGCTGGCGACCGTGTCGCTGGTGCTGCGCGACAAGCCCGGCATTCACCCCGAAACGCGCCAGCGCGTGCTCGGCGCTGCCCGCCAGCTTGGCTACCAGCGCAAGATCAGCGACGCCGCGCCCCAGCAGTCGCCACTGCGCCAGATCGGCGTGCTGATCAAATCGCGCGCCGACGACGAACCGCAGACCAATCCCTTCTACGCGCCCGTGCTGGCTGGCATCGAAACCGCCTGCCGCCGCCAGCAGATCAACATGCTCTACGC
>LJCR01003581.1 GCA_001399705.1 Kouleothrix aurantiaca | reverse complement strand
GGAGATGCGCCTGAGGTACAGGGAAAACGTTCTGCCTACTGCCGGCTGCTCTCGGCATTGCCGGGCTCAAGGATTTCGGTGTCGAAAGTGACGGTGATCGTGGGCGCGAGAGAGGCCCGCACCGAGCAGTAGGTATTCAGCGCGAGGTCGATCGCGCGCTCGAGCTGGCGGGCTTTCACGCCGGGGGCCTGCACCTGAAAGCGCAGGTGGATCTGCTGGTAGGCCCAGGGCGGGTCGGCGGCCTGCGTCGCGGTCACGCGCACAGCCAGCCGCTGCAGGGGCAGGCGCTGCTTGCGCAAAATTTCGACGACATCGTGCGCGGCGCAGGCCGCCAGCGCGATCAGCAGCGTCTCCGAAGGTTTCACACCCACATCGTTCGGCGGCGAAAGCACCATGCTGTGCCCGCTGCTGTCTACCCCCAGAAAACGCTGCTCGTCGATCCAGGTCAGGTCGATCTGTGGCATAGGGTCCTCAATACTGTGGCTATCTCCGCTCCAATAGAACTACGCACTACGCACGACGTTTTCACAAAAGAACGTAATGCGTAGTGC
>LJCR01003583.1 GCA_001399705.1 Kouleothrix aurantiaca | reverse complement strand
CCGCCAGCAGCCGGGGCCGCGCCAAAGTACTTGGTGTACACATCCGGCAGCAGCGTGAAGTTGCGCACATTGATCGCCGCCGGGTCGATCGTGCCCTTGGCCTGGACCCAGTTCGCCATCAGGTCGCGGATCTCACTGGTCGAGGCCCACACCCGCGTGCCTTCCTTGAACATCGCGAAACCGCCGCCGCCCGAGGCGCGGTAGTTGTTGATCGCAATGCGGAATTTCTGGTCGGGCGCGACATCCTTGCCCTTGAACTGCAGCCTGGTGACGCGCTGGCCAACCGGCTTCGAGATGTCAATCGTGTAGTCGACGCCGGTGTAGATGTCCCAATTGTAATCGCGCGCGTTAGCGGCCACAAAGCCCTTCGGGTCGGCGGGCAGCGCGCCAGCCGAAACCTGGTTGAAGTACTCGGCGTCTTTCTCCAGCGCGCGGCGCAGGATGTCGCCATTGATCTCGAGCACGTAGAGCGTGTTGTCGTAGATGTAGGCGCTATACACGTCGCGCAGCGCGATCTGGCCCTGCGGGAGTTGCCCGCTGTCGGTGAACAG
>LJCR01003579.1 GCA_001399705.1 Kouleothrix aurantiaca | reverse complement strand
GCACTTTCACCGCCGGGGCCTCAGCCACTTCCTGCAAACGCTGCACATGCACTTTCTTGCTCTTCAAGTGCGCGATCAGCGGGTCGAAGCCAGTATCCCTGGAAATGATCTGAAAGCTTGCGCCAGGCTCGTGCGCAACAAGCTGACCCATATAATAGGCAATATGGAAATCGAGCGCGTTCGTGCCGCTGCTGCAGATCTTGACGTACTGCGCGCGATCGCCCAAGCGCTGGATGGCTTCGGCCACCTCAAAGCTGATTTTCGTCTGGTTCGCGCCAACAAACATGATGAGCTTGGTATGCTCCTGGGCCAGCGCCGCAACAATCGAGGGCTGGACATTTTCGTAGTCGATCAGAATATATGTCGTCTTCACGGAATCTCCCGCAGAACCGGCAGCGAAATACATCTGCTAGCATAGCACAGCCTAACGCGCGGCTGCGTCGCAAACGAATTGCGATTTGGTTAGAAAATACCTCTCCATGTTCCCAAATCCATCGCACGGCTGAACCGCCCCCCCATCCACGCATGTTACACTCACCGCAGTTCTGCAC
>LJCR01003582.1 GCA_001399705.1 Kouleothrix aurantiaca | reverse complement strand
GCTAGGCCGGCTCGGCCACCACAATCAGGCGGTGGCTTTCGTCCACCACTTCGCCATTCTGGATGACCTTGTCGCCAATGCACGACACCATCGTAATCATTTCCTTGCCCTGCGGCAAAATGACCTCGACCTGGTCGGGCGTGACCCAGAAGGTGCGCGTGACGGCGTAGTTGTGCGGCTCGCCCTGTGCGTCGTAGACAACCACGCTTGCGCCAACCTGCACTTCTTTCATGCGCGCAAAGGGCGCGGGGGTTTTTGGCGCGTTGCGGAAGCGCAGCACATGCCCCCAGAACACCACATTGTCGCCCTGGCCTGGCGCGGCGCCCAGGTTGTACCAGCCGACGTTGTGTTCGGGCACAATCGGCACGCGGTTGCGATCGAGACCCACCGATTCAGGCGTGTAGTCGAGCCCAATATCGCTAATTACCAGCCGGGTTGGCGCGCCGGATGCCGCCGGCGGTTGTTTCGCAGCGGCCGCAGTGGGCTTGGGTACGAGAGTTGGCTCAAGCGTCGTGGTTGGCTCCACAGCAGCAGTTGGCGCAATGGCGGTT
>LJCR01000358.1 GCA_001399705.1 Kouleothrix aurantiaca | reverse complement strand
TTTCGCACCCGTTTTTCAGCCTGCGCACGGCATTTGTGAGCATTGAAAATAGCCTGGGGCTGGAAGAAGATGCGCCCGAGTTTGCCGGCGTGGGCGAGGCCTACCTGGCACCGTGGGCCCGCGAAATGGGCATGGATCGCCTGCGCGCGGCGTTTGCGCTGGCGCTGCGGCTGGCCCCGCTGTGCGGCGCATTCAGCTGGGCCGCCACCGTGCGTTCGCTGCCGCACGCGCTGCGCGCCGACTACAACATCCAGGTGCCGTCGCTGCTGCAAGAGTTCCTGTCGAACGCCGATCGCATTTGAGCCACAGAGAGCACAGAGAGCACCGAGCGTGGCCTGTTTTTTGGCGAGCAGGTTCAGGAAAACATACGGGAGCAGCGATTGTGCTGCTCCCGTATGTTTTGTGATTTTATACCAAATACGGATGATTACTTCTGAATTGTCATGCTGAGCGCAGCGAAGCATCTCTCGTGACCGTGAATAGGCGATTCTTCACTCCGCTGGCGCTCCGTTCAGAATGACAAAATGCAAGTATTTACCCGAACTTGGTATTAGCTGGAGATAAATCCAACCCCCAACCCTTATCCCCCATCCCCGGCCATTAATTATCCTGCGCCCGCACCAGCACCAGCGGCATGGTCGCCGCGTGGAGCACTTTGTCGGCCACGCTGCCCATCGCCCAGCGCCGCAGCCCGCCACGGCCGTGCGTTGCCATCACAATCACGTCGATGCGCCCGCTCTCGGCTGCGCGCACGATCGTCTCGGCCACCGCGCCCTCGTGCAGGGCCAGCTCAATCGGCACGCCGCTGTTGGCAAGCTGGCGGCTGGTATAGTCGAGGTAGCGCTGCGATGCCTCGGCGCTGCTGCCCCGGTCGCGCACATGCAGCAGCACCAGCGTCGCGCCAAATGCGCGGCACATATCGAGCGCGTGCGGCAGGGCAACCTGCGCCAGCTCCGAACCATCGAGCGGCACCATCATGCGCTGGTACATCGGGTGGCGTCCTTTCCTGTGCTTTTACTTCAGCTCGTGGTAGCCGCGCCGGTAGTACAGCAGCGGCGTGCCCTCGTGCACCTCGGTATCAATCACCGTGCCGGCAAAGATCGTGTGGTCGCCGCCGTCGTAGGTGGTGGAAATCTGGCACTCGATCACGGCCAGCACATTGTCGAGCACGGGAATGCCAAGCGTGCCCATATGCCACGCAATGCCGCGAAACTTGTCGGCGTTGCTGGTGGCGAAGCGGCGCGACAGGTGTTCCTGGCGCTTTTCCAGCACATTCACCACAAACTGCCCCGAGCGGGCCAGAATATCGTGCGTCGGCACCGCTTTGTCGATGCAGATCAGAATCAGCGGCGGGTTGAGCGAAAGTGAAGAAAACGAGCTGACGGTCATGCCGTGGAAATCGCCTTCCTGGCCGGTTGTCACCACGGTGACGCCGCTCGCGAAATAGCCCAGCGTCTGGCGAAAGCGGGCTTCATCGATTGTCATGTGTGTATCCAGTTTTCTAGGCCATGCCTGTGGAACAGTATCGTGCGCGCTATTATACTGCGCAATTCGCCGCCGTTTGTGCTATAGTTGCTGATCGTCTGTACAGGAGCACATATGCCAGCCGAAACAAGCCCGCCGACTTTCAGCATTGGGGTGACGTACTGGCCGCGCCGCGCCGGCTTTCTTTGGTGGCGCGCATTTGATCGCGGGGCGGTGCGCGAGGAGCTGGCGCATGTCGCGGCGCTGGGCTGCGACACCGTGCGCTTCTGCCTGAGCTGGGAAGAATTCCAGCCCAGCCCGCAGCGCGTGACGGGCGCGCAGGCCGCGCATGTGGTCGAGATCTGCGAGGCGATCAGCACTTCGGCGCGCGAAGGCCACCCGATCGACATTCGCTCGAACTTTGTGCCGCCCACGCCGCTGGACTGGGCGGAGTAGTCTCGTACTTGTGTGAATGCTTGATGATTACGCACTACGCACTCTGCTGTTTTCAGCAGAGTGCGTAGTTCTGTTTCGTGGGCCCTATCAATAAAGCAATGCAGGAAGTCTTTTCCGATTTCCGCATTGTAATCGCCAGACCCTACCCCCTATGCCCCAAACCCTGCGCTGAAAGCGCGCTACCGCCCTTCGCCCTTCGTTACAGCCGGCGCGTCGCGGCGCGGCGGGCGGGCGGGCGCGGGCAGCTCCAGCGGCACCGCCGGGGCAGTTTCTTCAAAGCGGTAGAAATGATCGAACAGCACCTGCAGCACAACGGTGAACGGCACCGCCAGCAGCGCGCCCATGATTCCGCTCAGCTCGGCGCCCACAAACAGCGCAATAATGATCACCAGCGGGTGCAGGCCCACAATGTCGCCCACGACCCTGGGGTAGACAATATTCGCCTCGACGTTGGCGATGACGAGGTAGAGCACCAGCACGCCCAGCGCCAGCCACGGCGACGACGAAAGCGCCACCAGCATCCCCAGCCCGGTCACAATCGCGCCGCCGACGTAGGGAATCAGCTCCATAAAGGCCGCTGCCAGCCCGAGCGCGAAAGCATAGGGCACGCCCATCAGCCCCAGGCCAATGCCGAAGCAGGTGCCATAGAACAGGCACACCAGCAGCTGTGCGCGCACCCAGTGGCCCAGGCGCTCGCCAATCTGGCGCGCGAGATCGGCGGCCGTGGGGCGCTGCGCAGGCGGGAAAAAGCGCGCAATAAAGCGCGGCGCAAACTTCCCGTCGACGGTCAGGATGAAGGCGATCACCAGCACCAGCAAGCCGCTGAGCAGCGCCGAGGTGAGCGTGCGCCCCAGGCCCACCAGCAGGGTGCCCACGCCACCAACCACCACGCCGATCTGGTCGCTGAGCTGCTGGGCCAGGTCGTTGAACTGCAGCCGCTGGGCAAAGGCCGGCAGGTACGGCGCCAGCCAGGTACCCGGTGCATCGATCAGCGTTTGCGTGAGCGTCGGCAGGCTGGTGCTGAGCTGATCGACCTCGTCGAGCAGCACCGGCACCATGATCGCAGCCACCACGCCCAGCACCAGAAACAGCGCAATGTAGATCAGCACAATGCCAACTGCGCGCGGCACACGCTCGCGCTCGAACCAGCTCACCGCCGGCGTGATCGCCACTGCCAGCAGGATGGCAATAAACAGCACCAGCAAGATGCTGCTGAAGTTGAACACCAGCCACACCAGCGTGGCGGCTGCCAGCAGCAGCGCCACCCCGCGCGCCGTGACGGTGACTGAGATCGATTTTGGCATGTGTTCCTCGCTGTTCGCCCGGCTGCGGCGCGCTGTCGCTCAGGGCAGGGTTAGTATAGCATTGCAAGTGCCAGCAAAGCACGGCGTACGCCCCGGTGTGGTACAATCCGGCACGAAACATGCCTGTGCTTTGCCCACATGAAAGAAACGTGGATGCCCGCACGCCGCGCACGGCTGACTGCTCTCGAAATCCTCGTCGGCATGGCGCTGGCGCTGGCGATTTTCCAATTTGGCTACGCGCCCCTGCCCGCGCTTGTTGGTATGGCAGTGTTTGGCGCGCTGGCCCTGCTGCGGCCCGACCTGGCGCTGCTGGCCGTGCCGCTGACGGTGCCGCTCTACCTCATTCCCGCGTCGATTGCGGGCGTGCGCGCGCAAGGCTTTGTGCTGCCGCTCCACGAGGCTGCGCTGCTGGTCACAGCCGCGGCCACGATCGCGCGCGCCGGGTGGGATCTCGCGCGTGGTAATGCCCGCACGCCGCGCCCCGTTTTTGCGCGCATGGCACGCGAGTTCGCGCCACACGCTTTGTTTCTGCTGGCCGGGCTGCTGGGCGTGGCGCTGGCAGTGGCGCGCGGCCCGGCGCTGCTCGAGTTTCGCCGCCTGATCGCCGAGCCGCTGCTGTTCTACGCGCTGGCGCGCCACCAGCTGCGGGCCGCGCGCGCAAGCAGCGACGACGCGCCGCCATTGATCGCCGCGCTGGTGCTGGCCGGCGCGCTGGTCGGCCTGCTGGCGCTGCTGCAGTACGCAGGGCTTGACCTTGTGCCGTTTTTCGGGCAGAAGCAGTGTTTCGCGCCCGACGGCGGCCCGTGCAGCAACATTGTGGTGGATGGCGGGCTGCGGCGCGTGCAGTCGGTCTATGGTCACCCAAACAACCTGGGCCTGTTTCTCGGGCGGGTGTGGCCGCTGGCCGCCGTGCTGACCCTGGCCGCCTGGCCGCGCCGGAACACGCGCGACTTCTGGCTCTGGCTGCTGGCCGCGCTGC
>LJCR01003584.1 GCA_001399705.1 Kouleothrix aurantiaca | reverse complement strand
AGGCCACGTCAACGCCTACTTCCCGCTGCTCATCCCCAAAAGCTTCATCATGAAAGAAGCCGAGCACGTCGAAGGCTTCGCGCCCGAGCTGTTTGAAGTCACCCAGATCGGCACCGACAAGCTCGCCGAGCCGCTGGTGGTGCGCCCAACCTCCGAAACAATCATCGGCTACTTTTACGCGAAATGGATCCGCAGCTACCGCGACCTGCCGCTGCTGATCAACCAGTGGGCCAACGTGATGCGCGCCGAAATGCGCACGCGCCCGTTCCTGCGCACCGCCGAGTTTCTCTGGCAGGAAGGGCACACGGTCCACGTCGACGAAGCCGACGCCGAGCGCGAAACGCTCATGATCCTGCACGATGTCTATGCCGACTTTGTCGAAAAAGAAATGGCCGTGCCGGTGATCAAGGGCCTGAAAACCGAGAAAGAGAAATTCCCCGGCGCGCTGCGCTCCTACTGCATCGAGGCCATGATGCAGGATGGCCGCGCCTTGCAGGCCGGTACATCACACAACCTCGGCCAGAACTTCGCGCGCGCCTTCAATATCACCT
>LJCR01003574.1 GCA_001399705.1 Kouleothrix aurantiaca | reverse complement strand
GCGGCGGCGGTGTCGGCTCCGCGGGCCTGGATCTTGGCCAGGCCCGCCAGTTGCCCGCGCTGCCCAATCGCGCGCTCCGCGCGGGTCGTCGCCAACTCGTGGATATTTAAGATTGCCTCTTTGGCAGCGGCGGGATCGCCGCCGCCGAGCGCCGCCGCGATCTGCGGACTCGCGGCCAGGTTTGCCGCATGCGCTGCGGTATTGCCGTCGCACGACATATGGAACCCTTTCTTTAAGCTGCTATGCGATTGGGACGTCCAGGGTACGCGACTGGGACGCTCAGGGTCGCTAGTTCCTGATTCATTAAGTCCAATGATTCGATCACAATTTCGTTCCACGGCGGCGGCATCTCGCTGATCGGCTGCCCGCTCAGCGCGGTGCGGAGCTGCGCAATCGCCTCAGTCAGGCTCCCAGCCACCTCCAGAAGCTTCATGGCCGCGTCCCACTGGGCTTTCCGGTCACCGCCCGGCGAGATGCCGGCGCTCTCTCCGGCCGCGCCATTGCCGGGCGTCGCGCCCGGTGCGCGCGCGCGCTCGTCCGCACCATCCTCCG
>LJCR01003576.1 GCA_001399705.1 Kouleothrix aurantiaca | reverse complement strand
GGGCAGCTGGCCGGGCGGCAACTACGTGCGCGTCGACAATGCGCAGACCGGCTGGGGCAGCGCCTACGCCCACCTCGACAGCGTGGCCGTGGCCGACAATCAGCTTGTCGAAACAGGCGCGCTGCTCGGCACGGTTGGCAGCACGGGCATGGCCAGCGGGCCGCACCTGCACTACGAACTCTGGCCTGGCACGCAGAATGTCGACCCCTCCAGCCTGATCGGCTGCTAAAAAACCACTTGAGACTCTATCATTGGCTGCTGGCCTGAAGCAATCGCAAAGCAGCGTGCTGGCGCGAACGCCACTGTTTTGCGATTGCTTCAGGCCAGCACCTTCCGAACGCTGCCTCCTGTCTCCTGCCTCCTGCCCTAGCGCCCGCCCGTCACATCCAGGCAGGTGCCGGTGACATACGACGCCTCATCCGAGAGCAGCCACAGAATCGCGCGCGCAACCTCCTCGGCGCTGCCGCCGCGCTGCATCGGCACGCTGCCCTTCACCCGCTCCACGCGCTGCGGCTCGCCGCCGCTGGCATGAATCTCGGTGTAGATCACGCC
>LJCR01003575.1 GCA_001399705.1 Kouleothrix aurantiaca | reverse complement strand
CTACCTGCACACGCCCGTTGATTCGCGCTGCTCTCCGTTTGCGTATCTGATAGAGCTTGAACGCGACCCCGCTGGGCCAGTCGGCTGCCTGATCTTTGGCCGGCCCGAGGCCACGCGCTGCTATGACGGCGGCCTGACCTATGGCAGCTTGGCAGATGTGGAGCGCGGCCGGGCGCAGTACGACCGCTGGGAAGTGCTGAACCTCGCACGCGTGTACCTGCTGCCAAGCGTGCAGGCGGGCGGCAAGCGCTATAACTCGCACTATCTCCCCGGCTATACCGACCGGCGCGGCGTGTGGCACTCCACGCTGGCCAGCTCAGCCATACAGCAGGCACTCGCGAGTATCGGTGCTGACTACCTGCTGCAGCGCCCGCCGTGCTTCCCTGATGAACCCTACGAGATCAAGGTTGTGCTGAGCTACTGCGATACCACGCGGCACAAGGGCACGATCTACCGGGCGGCCGGCTTTGCGTTGGCGCGCACCAACGAGCGCGGTATTGAGACGTGGTACACCGGGGCTGGCGCGCTCAGCTCCTACGAGCGCGACATGAT
>LJCR01003577.1 GCA_001399705.1 Kouleothrix aurantiaca | reverse complement strand
GCGGATGAACCCGGCGCTCGACACCTTCACACGCGGCGCGCTAGCTGAAGGCCTTGGGCAGCGCCATGTGTTCAGCGCCCTGCCACTGCTGCGCCAGCTGGCCGACGACCCAAGCAGCGACACGCACCTGCGCGGGCAGGCCATCCTTGGGCTGGGCCTGCTGAACGACCCGACCACGGAAACAATCCTGCTGCGCATCGCCAGCGACCCGCAGGAAGACATCGCGCTGCGTGGCCTGGCCGCCGACTATCTTCCCAGCACCCTGAGCGCCGAAGGCTGCCGAACCATGCGCGATCTGCTCCGCGGCGAGCGCCAGCCCACCCCGCTGCTGACCGGTGCGCTGCGCACGCTTGGCCGCACCCACGATCATGAAGCACTATCGCTCATGCTGCAATATTTCGACGACCCGAACCCCAGCGTGGCGCAGGCCGCCATCGACGCACTGGCCGACATTGGCGATGCAAGTGTGTCGCCCAAACTCGTGCAGCTCAGCCAGCAGCCGAACATCGATCACGCGCTGCGACTGCAGGCGGTTGGCGCGCTGCTCAAGCT
>LJCR01003578.1 GCA_001399705.1 Kouleothrix aurantiaca | reverse complement strand
GGATCCCTGTAACGAGCTGATTGCGCGCGCCAATCTGGCGGGCGGCGACGACAATATTTCTGCGATCGTTGTGTCGTTGCCGTCAGACACAAGCGACGCCACCCCCCGCAACAATTCGTGGTAAAGGGAACAGGTTTATGGCACCAGGAATTCGGCTTCAGCGCACAATCAGCCGTCCGGTGGTAAGCGAAAGCGCTGAACCACAGCTGCTCTACATTCTGCTTGAAGCAACGCCGGAAGGCCTGGCTGCCGAGCTTCCCAAATTGCCGCTGAATATCTGCCTGGTAATTGATCGCAGCTCGTCCATGCGCGGCGAACGGCTCAACCAGGTCAAAGATGCGGCCAGCAAAATCATCGACCAGCTCAGCCAGGATGATTTTTTCTCGCTGGTAGTGTTCAACGACCGTGCTGACACACTGGTGCCGGCCCAGCGCGTCACGAAAAAAGCCGATCTGAAGCAGGCGATTGCGCGGATCGAAGCGGCTGGCGGCACCGAGATGGCGAATGGCATGGCCCTGGCGCTGCAAGAAATCCAGCGGCCAATGGTGTCGC
>LJCR01003571.1 GCA_001399705.1 Kouleothrix aurantiaca | reverse complement strand
TGCAGGATGGCGAGGAATGCGTCTAGCGACATAGCCCCCCAGTGATGCGGCGGTTCGCGTGGCAGTATAGCATTGGGGTGGGGTGGGGGCAAGGGGGTGGGCTTGCTCGGGCCGCAAGGGCCTTGCTCAGGCCGCAGGGCCGCTGGGGATGCTTGCCAGCACAGCATGTGCTTACGATGAAAGCAGTGCCAGCTTCAAGCCAATCTGCTTAGGCCGCAGGGCCGCTGGGGATGCTTGCCAGCACGGCATGTGCTTACGATGAAAGCAGTGCCAGCTTAGAGCCAATCTGCTCAGGCCGCAGGGCCGCTGGGGCTCCCGCCCCAGCACCCCGGCCAAGGGCTGCGCCCTTGGAACCCAAATGAATGCCAACTCGATTGAAAGGCAATATTATCATGCCTCCGTTGTGCCAAAAGGCTGGCGACGGACGATGAAAGTAGCGAGGTTTATAGGAGCTATCAATTGTGCCAAAAAGCTGGCAACGGACGACAAGAGAATCGGTGGTTACGGAAGCCATCAATCTGGCACACGCTGGAACCCAAATGAATGCCAACTC
>LJCR01003570.1 GCA_001399705.1 Kouleothrix aurantiaca | reverse complement strand
TTGAAGAATATTTACGCTGCGGCGCGCGTGACTGGATCGACCCGGTCAGCTGGAGCTTCATCCGAGGATTTCGGGTGGTTTCTCCCCGCGCGCGCAGCTAATATGGCTTCTCATTGCTAAATGCTGAATGCTGAGTGCTACGCTCCTGAATCCTGCGGGGCGGGTACCCGCGAAGTGGGTGTGGCGGCTAGCCCCAGCGCCACCCATCGCGCGCAGCGCGATCGATTTTGTGTAAAACGAAACCCTTCGTGTCTTCGTGTCTTCGTGATTTTGGTTCTTTTAAACCTTCGTGTCTTCGTGCCTTCGTGGTTTGGTCGTCCTCACGTCTTCGCGCCTTCGTGGTTTGGTCGTATTCATAATCTTCGTGCCTTCGCGCCTTCGTGGTTTGGTTGTTTTCACGTCTTCGTGGTTTTGGTCGTTCACATATCTGCAAGGAGCTGCTATGGCCGATCTCGCAACCCGCCTGAAACAGTTCATTGACGCGCCAGCCACGCGCACCGCCCCCGCCGGCGCACCGCTGCTGCTCGCGGCCGGCGCTGCCAGCGCCCTTATT
>LJCR01003572.1 GCA_001399705.1 Kouleothrix aurantiaca | reverse complement strand
CGTGGAGACCGACCGCCCGCTGGCCGAGCTGCCGCAGGGCGACTCGAACCCGGTGGCCGAGCGGATCGGCCAGTCGATCGCCGACCTGATCCCCGACGGCGCGACGCCTCAGCTGGGCATTGGCGCCATCCCCGACGCGGTGCTGCGCTACCTTTCGCACAAGCGCCACCTGGGCATTCACTCCGAGCTGTTTTCCGATGGCGTGGTCGATCTGGTCGAGGCTGGCGTGGTGGATGGCGAGGCCAAAACCCTGCACCGTGGCAAGCTGGTGTCGGGCTTTCTGCTCGGCTCGCGGCGGCTGTTCGACTGGGTGCACAACAACGCCATGGTCGAGCTGCACCCGACCGACTATATCAACGACCCGTTTGTGATCGCGCAGCACCGCCGCATGGTGGCGATCAACTCGGCGCTGCAAGTCGATCTCACCGGGCAGGTGTGCGCCGACAGCATCGGCACGCAGTTCTACAGCGGCGCGGGCGGCCAGGTCGATTTCATTCGCGGCGCGGCGCGCTCGGAAGAGGGCTTGCCGATTATTGCGCTGCCCGCTACCGCC
>LJCR01003573.1 GCA_001399705.1 Kouleothrix aurantiaca | reverse complement strand
GCTCTGGCCTGTGCCGCCGCAGCTGAGCGTGAACGAGCTGGTCGTCGCATTCACATTTTCGCTGAACGTGATCGTGAGCGCCGCGTCAATCGCCACGCCATTCGTGCCGCTGATCGGGCTGGTGCTGACAACCGTCGGCGCGGCGTCGGTGGTGAAGGAGAAGACTTCGTCGGCGGCCATGGTGTCGGGCGGATCGATTGCGTCGGCGTCGTGCACCTGCGCGGCGATGACGGTCGCGGTGCAGAGCGTGTTCGCGGGCAGGTCGGCGGTTGGCGTGAGGATGTACGTGCTGGCCGGCGCGGCCGAAAGTGTGAAGCTCTGGCTGCTGCCCCCGCAGCTCAGCGTGAACGAGCTGGTCGTCGCATTCACACTCTCGCTGAAATCAACCGCGATCGGGATGTTTGTCGCCGTCTGCGTGGCAGCATCTGCCGGCGTGGAGGACACAACCGCGGGCGCGGCGTCGGTAGTTGTGAAGCTAAAGGCGTAGTCGGCGGCCATGGTGTCGGGCGGGTCGAGCGTATCGGCATCCGACACAAGCGCGGCGGTCACGGTG
>LJCR01000357.1 GCA_001399705.1 Kouleothrix aurantiaca | reverse complement strand
GCGGCATTGGCCATTTGCTCGTTGGCGATCTGGTGAATGCCCCAGGCTGCTTCTTCAACCGAAATGCCCAGCGGGCCGGCAATGCGCGCCTCGATCGCCCGCCGCGCGCCGTCCACATCCAGCGCCATGCGCCCGCCCAGGAAATAGCCCGGGTCGAGGTAGCCCAGCACCAGATCGGCGTCGGTGACGGTTGGCTCGCTGCCGCCGCGCCCGTAGCACACCGGCCCCGGCACCGATCCAGCCGAGTCGGGGCCAACTTTCAGCAGGCCCAGCGCATCGACGCGCGCGATCGAGCCGCCGCCCGTGCCGATCTCGATCATTTCGATCACGGGGATGGTGATCGGCAGGCCCGATCCCTTCTTGAAGCGGTACATGCGGTCGACTTCGAATTCGTGCGCGATCAGCGGGCGGCCCGCGTCGATCACGCAGATTTTGGCGGTGGTGCCGCCCATGTCGAACGAGAGCACGTTGGGGTGGCCGGCGGCCTGCCCGTAGGCGGTTGCGGCCAGCGCCCCTGCCGCCGGGCCTGATTCGAGCAGGCGCACCGGGTAGCGCACCGCCGTGTCGACCGTGGCGATGCCGCCCGAGGACAGCATCAGAAAGAGCTTGCCGCCCACATCCATGCGCCCGAGTCGCGCTTCCAGCTCGCGCAGGTAGCGCTCGACGCGCGCCTGCACATAGACATTTGCGATGGTGGTCGAGGTGCGCTCGAACTCGCGAATCTCGGGCACCACGTCCGACGAGATCGACACGCGCATGCCGGGCGCGGCGCGATGTACTGCCGTGCGCGCGGCCTGTTCGTGCGCGGGGTTGGTGAAGCTGTGCAGAAACGCAATCGCCACCGCCTCGACGCCCGATGCCGCCAGCTCGCGCGCCAGCCGCTCGACATACTCTTCGTCCAGCGCGCGCAGGATGCTGCCGTCGGCCAGCGTGCGCTCGGGCACGTCGAAGCGCAGAAAGCGCGGCACCAGCGGGCGCGGGTTTTCCAGCATCAGGTCGTAGAGGTCGTAGCGGTTTTCGCGCCCAATCTCCACCGAGTCGCGGAAACCCTCGGTCGCCAGCAGGGCGGTGCGCGCGCCCTTGCGCTCGATCATGGCGTTGGTGACTAGCGTGGTGCCGTGGACGATCTGGGCGATTTCGGCGGGCGCGATGCCGGCGCGCTCCAGCGCCTCGGCCAGCACGGCCTCAATCGCCTGCGAGGGGTCGTCGGGCGTGGTAAGCACTTTGCCAACGGCAAATGCGCCGGTGCCTTCCTCGACCACAATCAGGTCGGTGAAGGTGCCGCCAATATCCACGCCGACGCGATAGCTTCGTGATGGCATGCGTTTCCTGTTCAGCAGTCAGTATTCAGGTGACAGGAGACAGTAGTTAATATTCAGAATAGTGATGGAAGACGGAGTGCCCCTACCCCAGAAGCGTTTAGCACGGCAGCCGACATCGTATCTGCCGATTGACCAACCCCGCCACGGCGCGCGTCCGAGCAGTGTGATTGCGACGATGATGACGATCAGTGTGACTTACGCTTTCATAGCGGCGCATCCGTCCAATCGTATGTTCTACCTTGATCCTCCGTTTTGAGAACGCCCGATTGAAAAGGATATCATCTTCCGACCGCTCGTTGCCGCGCGGCTTGCGTCGCGGCGTTGCGCCCAAGCCGCGCGGATGTGCCTCTGCGATGCCAATGTAGGCCAAGTCGCCAATCGCCCCGACCCCTTCCGGCAAGCGTTCCAACAGCCCCGACTGCTTCAATACCGTGATGTCAGCCGTCGGTCCAACCACACTCTCCGCCACATCGCACACGGTGCCGTCGTGCTCATCGACCGCCACTTGCGGCTTGAGCGTATGCTGCTTTTTCTTGCCGCTATAATACTGATCGGCCTGTGTGCGGTCTTTGCAGCGTTGCACGCGCTGCTCGAAGGTGTCGATAATCACTGCGAGTTCGGGCGTCTCTTTCAGTAATTCGGGCAATTCTTTGCGATGCTTGCGACCAGGGTCAGGCAGGCGCATCGTCGCTTTGCCACGTGCTTCCAGGAGCGGCACGATCCGGTTGACGAGGCGCGAGACGGTGCTATCGCTGACGCCGAACAGGAAGCCCAGGACTTCATTGGTGGGATAGACACGTAACCAAATCAGGGTGAGCAGGATTTGGTCGCGTGGGGTCAAGCCGGCGTGGCGACCGGCACCTGCGGCGCGCAGTCGGTTCGCACGCTGCAAGCGTGTCTGCTCGGCCTCAGCCAAGCGTGGCAGCATATCATCAAGCAACGCGGCAAACTCGTTCAGGCGCAGACCGGTCATGCGCAGAAAGACCGTTTGATAGCGGCGCAGATTGTCAAAGCGGCAGATCATAGCGAACCTCAAGCATATCAGCGACCGACGTGATGCGCCGAGTATAATCGATCGTTCCGCTATTGTGAATGTTATCTAGTAGGCAGTTTGCAGTTGATGACAAGATGACAGGGTGAAGGGGTGAAAGGGTGAAGGTGAGCATCTTCGCAATACCCTGCAACCTGTTAACTTGTAACCTTCACACCTGCAACATGCAACCTTCAAACCTGCAACCTGCAACTCCCTAATCTCCGTGTCTCTGTGTCTCTGTGGTAAGACTGTTCGCACGCGCCCTTCGATACGCGCTTCGCGCACTCAGGACACTATTGCGTCGTCGGTGGTCGTTCGCCTGCCCTGAGCTTGTCGAAGGGTCCGTCGTCACTCCCCGAGCTTGGGGAATTTGCTGAGCGGGAAGATATCGACGGTGGCCGAGCGCTGCTGCGCCAGCAGGCCGCCATCCACCACCAGGCAGTGCCCGGTGATGTAGCTGGCGTCGGGGCTGGCGAGGAACACCGCCGGGCCGGCCATCTCGCTGGCCTCGCCCATGCGCGCCAGCGGGAAGTTCTCGCCACGCGAGCGCTTGACCTCGTCGCTCAGCCCTTTGCTGTCGATCGAGCCGGGCACCAGCGCGTTCACGCGCACGCCATACGGCCCCAGGTCCAGCGCCATTGCGCGCGTCATCGCCTCGATGCCGCCCTTGGATGCATCGTAGGCGACATTGCCGCGGTGCGCGCGCGTGGCCGCCCCGCTCGACATGTTGATGATCGCGCCCTTGCCCTTGCGCGCCATGATCGGCGCGGCGCGGTGGCTGCACAAAAACACGCTGCGCAGGTTCACCGCAATGATGCGATCCCACCACGCGAGGTCGGCTTCAAGAAAGTGACGCTCGGTATTCGTCAGGCCAGCGTTATTCACCAGCACGTCGATTGTGCCGAAACGCGCCAGCATCGCCTCGAACAGCGCGGCCACCGCCGTATCGTCGGAAACGTCGGCGGCGTGGGCCAGCGCCGTACCGCCAACGGCGGCAATCGCGGCGGCCACCGCCTCTGCGCCGGCTGCGTCGACGTCGTTGACCACCACCTGCGCGCCTTCCGCGCCATAGCGCTCGGCAATCGCCCGCCCGATGCCATGCGCGGCACCCGTGACCAGCGCAACCATTCCTGCCATCTGCTGGGGCATGCGACACCCACCTTTTTCTCTGAGGTTTGATATTTTATAAAATATAAAAGAGAAGCTATCGCCTGTCAAGCGTGATTGGCGGATGCCATGCAAATGCCCAGGCGGTTTTCCACCTGGGCGCATCATAACCCGAAAAGACAATTGTTTGATACCCACGAAGACACAAAGATTTATAGATTCTTCAACCTCTTTGTGCCTTCGTGCCTTCGTGGTTATTCGTTCTCAAACGCTCATTTCCTACTCGCACCCCCTTCGGCAAGCTCAGGGCTACGCTTCGATACGCGCTACGCGCTACTCAGGATGCGGAGAACACTCCTGACTCCTGAATCCTGATTTCTGGCTCCTTATGATACAATCGCCGCGTTGGCCGCCGGCTGGCGGCGCATATGGGGTTTCCACCAAGCGATGAAAACTGTATCTGGCCATTCGGTCCGCACGCTGCTGCTGGCGTGCGGCGTTTTTCTTGCGGCGGGCACTGTGCTTTCGGGCATTGGGCCGGCGCTGCCGGCGCTGGCTGCGCGCAGCGCCACCGGTTCGCCGCGCCTCAGTGTGGTGAGCGCGTGGGCCTGGTGCGGGCGAAAAGGCTCGCCAGTGAGCGCCACCCACGCCTGCGCCAGCTCGGCATCGATCGGCAGGTGCGCGATCCGCTCGCCGCCGCTGCCATCGAACGGCACATACGAAAGCAGCGGCGTGATGTCGCCGCGCCC
>LJCR01003569.1 GCA_001399705.1 Kouleothrix aurantiaca | reverse complement strand
GCGGGCCAACCCGCAGTGGAATGATCTGGCTGAGGGGCAGGAGGCGCTGGCGATCTTCCAGGGGCCGCACGCCTACATCTCGCCGTCGTGGTACACCGTCGCGCCGAGCGTGCCAACCTGGAACTACGCAATCGTGCACGCCTACGGCAGGCCGCGCATCGTCAGCGACCCCACCGAGCTGCACGCCATGCTCGCCCGCCTGGTCGATACGCACGAATCCGGCTTTGCCGAGCCGTGGCGCATGGATCTGCCGGCCGACTACATGGAGCGCATGATGCGCGGCGTGGTGGGCTTCGAGCTGGAGATTACCCGTTTGGAAGGGAAAGCGAAGCTCAGCCAGAACCGCAGCGCCGAGGATCGCGCCGGCGTGGTTGCCGCCCTTGCGCCCAGCGCCGATCCACTCGCGGCTGCCGTGGCCGGGATGATGGAGCGGGAAGACACGTAAAGCGGGGAGCGCAGAGCGAAGGAGCGTAGAGCATTTACCACGAAGACACGAAGAAGCTTATGACTCTTCGTGCCTTCGCGTCTACGTGGTTTGCGTCATTCTCGATCTG
>LJCR01003568.1 GCA_001399705.1 Kouleothrix aurantiaca | reverse complement strand
GCCCCGCCGTTAGGCGCGACAAGCCTGCTCGAATACGATGCCGTGCGTTTGTTTGTGGAACGCGCCCATGCAGTTGTGCCGACGTTTCATCTTGCCGAAAATAATGCGCATGCTGTCGTCGAAATTTGCCAGCGGCTTGACGGCATCCCACTGGCGCTGGAGCTTGCGAGCGCGCGCGTGAATGTGCTCACGGCGGGCCAGATCGCCGCACGCCTCGACGACCGCTTTGCGCTGCTCACGAACGGGTCGCGCGCGGCGCACGTGGCGCATCACCACACGCTGCGGGCCGCAATCGACTGGAGCCATGGGCTGCTCACCGCCGAGGAACAAACCTTGTTCCGTCGGCTGGCGGCATTTGCAGCCGGCTTCACGCTCGACACGGCAGAGGCCGTGTGCGCGGGCGAAGGGCTTGCCGAAAAGCGTGTGCTCGATGTGCTGGCATCGCTGGTGGACAAATCGCTGGTGGTGGCCGAAACAACCAGCCGCGCCCAGGCGCGCTACCGCCTGTTGGAAACGATCCGCGAGTACGCCCGCGAAAAGCTCGACGCGGCGGG
>LJCR01003564.1 GCA_001399705.1 Kouleothrix aurantiaca | reverse complement strand
GCGTTCCGCGCTCGGGTTCACGATGTCGCCGAGAGCTACGCCGCCCTGGGCGGCCAGGTGACCCTGCTCGAGGAGGTCAAGGATGGCGTGGTGGTGCAGTGCGAGATCTCGGTCAGCCATGAACCGCTGACGGAGTCCATTGGCGCGATCGCGCTCGACCGGCGGCCGGCAGGAGGGCGACCATCCTCCACGCGCGGCCAGGCAGCTGGGCGCTTTCGCTCCTAACAACCTGACACCAGCAGCGAATACGCGCGGTTAGACAGCCCGAAAGGGAGGTCGGCGCGGCCAACCCTTCCGGGGTCGGCCGCGTTTTTTATTGCCTCAACGGAGCGAGCACGCCCAGGGCCGAGGACTTCCAATGGGCGCGCTCGAAGACACCCAAGCACAACTGACCGAACTCTATAAGCTCCGCGAGGCCCATCGCCAGCGCCTGGGCGTGCTCCAGGTGCGCGCCGCGCAGTTCGGCATTGAAGCACCACCCCACATCACCACCGAAGTGGAAGACGTTGACCACCAGCTCGCCGAGGTCAATAAGAAGATTGGCCTGCTGGAGGG
>LJCR01003566.1 GCA_001399705.1 Kouleothrix aurantiaca | reverse complement strand
ATATTGGTGCGCTCGATCACCACCACGCGCGCGTCCTGCCGCAGCCTCCAGTCGATAATGCCGTAGCCCACATCCACCGCGTACACACGCGCCGCGCCGCGCTGCAAAAGCACGCTGGTGAAGCCACCCGTCGACGCGCCCACATCCAGCGCGACCATCCCAGATGGTTCAAGCGCAAAGGCGTCGAGCGCGTGGGCGAGCTTGTAGCCGCCCCGGCTGGCGTAGGGCAGCGCGGCCGCCAGCTCAAGCTCGGCGTCGTCGGGCACAAGCTCGCCGGCCTTGGTGTGGGCCGCACCGCCAATCCGCACCGAGCCAGCCAGGATCAGCGCCTGGGCTTTGCTGCGTGTTTCGGCCATGCCCCGCTGCACCAGCAGCTGATCGAGCCGGGTTTTGTGTTTCGCCATAATGAAATAAACCAAAGCCATGTCAACGTTGGAATGGGAAGCGACATATCCGCAGATTACGCAGATTACACAGATATGTAGGTCTCCCTTCTGCGTAATCTGTGGATGGATTTTGGGACTTTGACGTAGCCCTGGAAATACGTTGCCTTGC
>LJCR01003567.1 GCA_001399705.1 Kouleothrix aurantiaca | reverse complement strand
GTCGATGGTTTCGCGTGCGTCGCCGGGCAGCTCGGGCGCAATCGCGGCAATGCGCCCCTCGGCCACCGCCAGGTCGGCGCGAGTTTCGCCGCTGGCGAGGACCAGCGTGGCGTTGCGGATCAGGAGATCATAGGTGGGCATGGCGGGTTCCTAGAGTGTTGCAAGTTGCAGGTTGCAGGTTGCGACGAAGGACGAAAATTCACCACTGAGGCACAGAGACACGGAGATTTACGATTGACGATTGACGATTGGGACGAGCGATCATCTCTTCATCTTGCCACGGACGAAGGACGATTATTCACCGCAAAGAGCGCAAAGGACGCAGAGAGTTGCAGGTTGCAGGTTCCTGCCGGCTGTACCCTGCTCGCTGCCGGTTGACGGAATTACTATAGCACACCCATTCAAGGCCGAACGATGCGCGGCGCAATTGCGGCTTTTTACGCATTGCAGTGGTGCAGGTGTATTGCCTGTGCCTGCAGGTGCTCTGCTCGAACAGGCGTGTGCACTGTCTGTGCGTGCGAGTGCACGGCGTAGGCGTGCGGGTGCACTGTCGGT
>LJCR01003565.1 GCA_001399705.1 Kouleothrix aurantiaca | reverse complement strand
GGCACAACGGAGGCATGACCGACCAGACGAGATCTTGCGGCTAGCCTAAAATAAGGGGTCCAGGGGCAACGCCCCGGCCGAGGGTGTAGGGGCGGCGGCGCGCCCCTGCTGCGGGGTTCGGGGGCGCACAGCCCCCGACAGCTCCGAAATGCAACCGCCGGTAACACATCTGGTCTAGACCAACCAAAACGCCATAAGGCGTACGTCAATGAATATTCTGACCTACATTCTGCGCCGGCTGGTCGTCACGCTGCCGCTGCTGGTCGGCATCACGCTGATTGCGTTTGCGATTGCGCGCGCCGTGCCCGGCGACCCAGTGACCGCCAACCTCGGGCAAAAGGCCATGTCCGACCCGCAGATCGTCGCGGCGTTTCGCGCCGAGTGGGGGCTGGACAAGCCCGCCTACGAGCAGGATGTGATCTACGTCGGCAAGCTGCTGCAGGGCGACCTGGGGCGCTCGATCAAAAGCCGCCGCCCGGTGCTCGACGACCTGCGCGCCTACCTACCCGCCACAATCGAGCTGGCGACCGCGTCGACTGTGCTGGGCGTGCTCTC
>LJCR01003561.1 GCA_001399705.1 Kouleothrix aurantiaca | reverse complement strand
GGGCCGCCGGGGCTCGCGCCGCCCCGGCACCCGGCGTCGGGGCGCTGCCCCGAACCCCAAAAAGAACGTGGCCGGCATGCGAAATGCCTGACTGTCATGCCTCCGTTGTGGATGAAGGCAAGGCATCAAACGATAGAGGCATGCACCTGATTGTAAAGCGCGTAATCTGAAGCACCTTATACCATCCGTTGCCAGCTTTTTGGCACAGCGGGCCGCGCAGGCATCAGGCGATACAGCAAGTGCCAGATTGATAGCTTCTCTATAAAAAGTGCTACTCTCATCGTCCGTTGCCAGCCTTTTGGCATAACGGAGGCATGACCGTACTCCGTTTCATTCGCTCCGGCATTCATTCGGGTTCCAAGGGCGCTAGCCCTTGGCCGGGGTGCTGGGGCGGGAGCCCTAGCGGCCCTGCGGCCTGAGCAAGCTGGCTTGAACCAGGTACTGCCTGCGGCGTGAGCACGAGGGCCAGGGCGAACACAAGGTTCGCCCGTACGGTGCGGGTATCGAACTGTCATGCCTCCGTTGCGGGCCGCGCTGGCATCAAGCGAATAAGGTG
>LJCR01003562.1 GCA_001399705.1 Kouleothrix aurantiaca | reverse complement strand
GTGAGCGCCAGCGAAATGCCGGCAAGCATCCAGTCGCCTATGCTCATAGCGCCACCTCCTCGTCGCGGTCGTTCACCCACTCGCAGCTTTCTGCTGCGGGCGGCAAGGCTGGGTCATTTGTTGCCCGCCCCGCACCCGCCGACCATGTCCAGCGGCTGTTGGCCATGTAGTTCCACACGGTTGCCGCGCCCACCGCCAGCACATTCGCAGCCAGCAGCGGCAGCGGCGTGAAGCGCGTGAGCAGTGTCAGCAGCAGCGCGGTAAACGCCATGCCGCCAAGCGCCACGCCATTGAAGCGCAGCAGCCGCGCCGGCCACTTGTCATCGGCGGCGCGAAAGGTCCAGCGGTCGTTCAGAATGAAGTTGGAAACGATAGCTATTTCGGTGGCAAACAGGCTGCCCAGCGCCACCGGCAGGCCGGCCGTGCGCACCAGCGCCCACAGCACCACCGAGTTGACGACAATGCCGCTCAGGCCCACCAGTCCAAAGCGCAGTGGCCGGCTAATTCGTTGGGCGTGTATCTGAAGTGTTGCGTTCATGTATGACCTCTTTTTTTG
>LJCR01003563.1 GCA_001399705.1 Kouleothrix aurantiaca | reverse complement strand
ACGCCAGCTCGGCCAGGTTTTGCGGCCAGGGGGCGGCGTTGTAGTTGCCACAGACCTCAATGCCCCAATGAGCGGCATTGCAGCGCCCGGCGTGAATGCCCGGCAGATTCATGGGAGTTAACTGCCAGATGCCATCAGGTGCGATGAACAGATGCGGCCCGGCGTCCCAGCCCTTGTCGCTGTAGAAGGTCTTCAGACCCTCCATCGTGGCGTGGCCGCGCCATTGGGCGGCGGTCGGAATAATCGTATGGTGAATCGTCAGCCCCGCAACCCATGCACAAATCGCCGGGTCGTACTGCGCAAGGTGCGCAGCCAACGCGGCGGCAGTGGGCCAGTGGCGGATGTCGGCGGCAAAGGGCATACAGGGTTCGCTGGTGCTTGGGCGGTGCGCTGCCGCGCGGGCGTGGGGCGGCAGTGAGAGCAACGCCAGAGGCGAGTATGAAGCACGGAAGAGGCGGCAGGGCGAACATCCGTGCGGCAGCGTGCGTCAATCCTAGCACACGGTATAGAAGTTCGCAATACCTTACCCGGTTTTGATAGAGGCTATCAATAGTTG
>LJCR01003560.1 GCA_001399705.1 Kouleothrix aurantiaca | reverse complement strand
GTGATGGCTCTCAAACCCGCAACCTTCTAACCTGCAAACCTGCAACCTTCAAACCTGTTAACCCGAAACCTGCAACTTCCAAATCCTCCGTGCCTCCGTGCCTCCGTGGTGAATTTCCATACGTCATTCATCGCTCGTCAGCAGGGCGTAATATTCTCGTCGCATGTTCGTCATACCAACAAGCACAACCGCGCTGGCGGTGCTGTTTGGTGCATGGAAGGAGCATCGCGATGGACAAGAATGCCGCACTGTACGATCTGTTCATGGATGCTGCGGGCGCGATCTACACCGCGCTGGCGGCGGCAGCCCCACCCACGCCCGCGCCGGTGCTGCTGCAATTGCGCGCCGGCCTGGCCGAAAGCGCGGGCTGGTTTCTGGTGCAGGCCAGCGAGTTCGCGCCCGAGCCGCTCACGGTGGAACTGCTGCGGGTGCGCGATATCTACGCGTCCGAGCGGATCGTGGCGGCGCTGCTGGAGCTCATGGCCGGCGAGGGCTGGCTGGAACGCGACGCCGCCGGGCGCTATGCGCTGGCCGAAGCCGAGCGCGAGCTGCTTGCC
>LJCR01000356.1 GCA_001399705.1 Kouleothrix aurantiaca | reverse complement strand
GGGTCGCCGGGCGTGCCATTGAACAGCGCCAACGCTGTATCAATCGCGTCGCGCACGCTTGGCTCGCCCTGCACCAGCGTATCGAGGCGGCGCTTCAGAATTTCTTTTTCACGGTGGCGCTCAACCACTTTGCTGCGGTCGGTTTCGGTGCGCAGCGGCAGGTTGGTCAGCCCAGTGATGATGCTCTGGTATTCCAGCACCGAGTCGTGCTCGCTGCCCAGCGCGTCGATCAGCTGCGGCAGCGTTGTGGCCAGAACGTCGGCGTAGGTGCGCGGGTTGACCGGCAGGGCAGTTTCCCAATAATCGAGGAAGAACGCGCCTTCGCCGTAGCGCAGCACCAGCTCGTGATTTTCGAGAACGCGGCCGTACTGCTGGCCAAGGATCGGCAGCAGCACCTTGTTTTCCAGCTCGGGCTTGAGCGGGTGCCAGTCAATGTCGAAGTATGGAGCGTAGAGCGAGCTTGGCCCGTTTTCGAGCACGTCCATCCACCACGTGTTGCTGCTTTCGCCAATACCCATGTGGTTCGGCACAATGTCGAGCACCTGGCCCATGCCGCGCGCGTGCAGTGCGTCGACAAACGCCTGGTAGTCGCCCTCGTCACCAATCGCCGGGTTGAGCGCGTTGTGGTCGGCAATATCGTAGCCGTGGGTGCTTTCGGGGCGGGCCTTGAGGTAGGGCGACGCGTAGCAGTCGCTGATGCCGAGTTGGTCAAGATAGTAGAGCCAGTGCCGCGCCTGGGCGAACGTGAACTGGCGGTTGAACTGCAAACGATAGGTTGCTGCGGGGAAGCGTGGCGATGGAAGCTGCGTTGCATCAACGTCCGTCTCGGTCGCTGCCTGGATTATATCGGTTGTCATAACATCCTCTTCCCAGAAAACGCAAAACATGCACCAAGTGCGAGCATCGCCGCCCGGTGCATGTCGCTTTCTCCGCGTCCCAATCACCGCATACAATCGCGGATTGGAGTTTCTCCCTTTTCATACAGTGCGCTGCAAACTGCCAGAACGATCTGCGACCCGTGCAGCGCACATGTTTATTTCAATTCGTTCTGCGGGCGCGAGCGGCCCGGCCCAACCTCTTCCTGCTGGAGGGTGTCGCTGCGCGGCTCCTCGTCTGCATCCGACGGGCGCTGATCGGCGGCGGGCTGCGAGCGCACGGGCGGGTTGCCAGTGGCCAGCGCCCCGTCGCTGAACACGCCACTGCTGATCACGCCTGTGTTGCCGGTGGTGCCGGCATACTCGCCCACTGCGTCGGTGGCTGCGCCGGTTTCGAACACGTAGTGCCGCCAGGCAATTGCGCCGCGCGCGGTGTCGTTGGCGAGGTTGTCGCCGGGCGGCAGCGCGCCGATGGCGAATGGCTCGCTGGCCTTGAGCGTTTCCAGAGCCTTGTCGCGCCACGCGTCGTCGAGCATCACCGTTAAGGCCCAGAACTGCTCGCCTGCGCCGGCGTGGCCTTCTAACGGGGTGCCAGCCAGATCGGCAGCGGCATAGCTCTCCATCCGAATGGCCGGGTAAGGCGTGCCCGCATCCTGCAGCGCATGGAGTGCGGCTTCAGCGCCGGCAAGCGAGCCGAATAAGGCGGTGCGCTGTTCAATGGGCTGATTCTGCTGCTCCATATTTCGATCTCCTTCAGTATACCACTCTGGTTCTGCAGCACAGGCAAATTTGCCCACCTGGCAGGTGCCGGCAGTTCTGTCTGTTTTCCCGCGCAAGACTCGTGCCATGGCCCGTTGTTGGGCGGCGCGCTGGTAACGGCGGGCGCCTATACTTGGCGGAGGTGTTTGCAGGTTTGAATGCTGCACGTTCGCAGGTTGAAGGTAGAAGGTTGGCGATTCAGGTCATCTGCCGTCTATCCAACATTCAACACGTAACACTCTAAACTGGCCGTTCGTCCTTTGTCGTTCGTCCTTCGTCTTTTGCCATAATTCGGCAATGGAATGGAATTTACTCCGCCAGCGTCGCGGTCAGCGTCACTTCCTCCAGGCCGGGCAGCAGCAAGCGCGAAATCGGGCAGGTCTCTTTGGTCTTCTCGGCGGCGGCCTGGAAAGCAGCCGCGTCGATGCCGGGCACTTTGCCCTCCACATCCAGATGAATCTTCGCCACTTTGGGGCCAGCCGCGCCGGTGCGCAATGTTACCGTGGCCTTGGTCGTCACATAATCGGGCACGTGCCCATCGCCGCTCAGGCCGTTGGCCAGCGCCATGCTGTAGCAGCCCGCGTGCGCAGCCGCGATCAGCTCCTCGGGGTTGCTGCCGCCGCCATTCTCAAAGCGCGAAACGAAGTTCAGCTTCACATCGTTCAGCGCGCCGCTTTCGGTCGAAACCACACCCGCGCCGCTCCGCAGGTCGCCGCGCCAGGTGGATGTTGCGTTGCGATTCAGATCCGCCATTCGTGCTTCCTCCATGCTACAGCCGGGCCTCGCCCGGCACATCAACACCGCCGTATGCAGCAAGAAACTGACCGCCATCGCAGCGGCCCAGCCACATACTGTCCTTATCATTTCTTCACAATCTCTGAAGACGCCCCTGTTAGCATATCACTATACACGGCACTACCGCAACCGCTGCGGCCCGGCCAAAGCGTCGCGCCGCACATGGCGCGCAAAGGAGCGGGCAATGAACAGTATGCATATGGCACACCGGCGGCCTGGCCGCTGCACAATGTATAGATGGAACCCACACCCCGCGCTGGCGGGCGCGCTGGCCGGGCTGGCCGGCGGCACGGCGATGCTGGTGCTCGCCGCACTGCTGGCAATGGTACTGAACCAGGAGCGCTGGCTGCAGCTCAAGCTGATCGCCAGCCTGCTGCTGGGCGCCAGCGCCACGGCCACCAGCGGCTTTGCCGCCAGCCCGGTGCTGCTGGGCCTGGCGCTGCACCTCGGGCTGGCGGCGCTGCTGGGCGTGCTGTTCGCGCTGCTGATGCAGCGGGCGGCGGCGCTGCCTTCGAGCCTGGGCCTGCCCGAAGTAGCCGGCCCGCTGTTCGGCCTGCTGGCCTGGGGAATCATCTATTTCGCGATTGCGCCGCTGATCGTGCCCGGCGTGCTTGCCATCGCAACTGCGTCGCTGCTGATCCAGCACCTGGTGTATGGCGCGATCACCGGCCTGATCTACTCGGTGCTGCACCCGCAATCGTATGCGCAGCTTGGCAGCGAGCCGGGGTCGTAATGCCCTGGTGCAATACAGTATAATAAACCTGCGCGTGCGCGCGTGCCCGCCGCTCCATCGCTGGCGGGCATCTCGATCGGATAAGGAAGGCTTGGAATGATCGCACGGCTTCGAACATGGCTGGCACGCCCGCGCGTGCGCATGCTCGTGACGATCGTGGTAATTGTGATTGGCCTGGCGGTGGCGGCGGTCTATGGAATTCGCTCGGTGCAATCGTTCCGCCAGCTGCGCTACATCCAGCAGCAGGGCCTGGATCGCGGCACCGCCAGCGTGGACGCCATTCGCCCATGGATGACGGTGCGCTTTGTGGCGGTGGCCTATGCCGTGCCCGAAGAATACCTGTTTAACGCGCTTGACGTGCCATACAACCAGCGCAACACCAACAGCACCCTGCGCGACATCGAGAAAATCTACCAGATCGACTCATCGCTGACCGACTCGCGCTCCGAGGCAGTTGAGCGCCTGAAAAAGGGCATCACCGAATACCGCGCCAACCCGGTTACCACTGGCCTGCACGATGTGCGCCTGTGGATGAGCATCCGCTATATTGCCAACAGCAGCGGCGTGCCAGAAAGCTTTATTTTTCAGCAGCTTGGCATTCCCCAGGAAGGCAACGACACCAAGCCGCTCGGTCTGCTGAGCGACGAGCAGCACTACCCAGGCGGCCCGCGCGCCTTTGAGCAAGCCGTTCAGCGCGCACTCGACGCGCACCAGGGGCAATGATGAGCATTTCCGACCTGAGCGACTCCGCGCTTACCTATATCGTCACCTATGGCGCGTTTGCGCTGGGGGTAATCTTGTTGCTGGCAGCGGTGGGCCTGCCGCTGCCAAGCACGTTTGTGGTGCTGGCGAGCGGGGCCTTTGTACAGCAGGGCGTGCTCGACCTGACATCGGCGCTGGTGGTGGGCTTGCTCTGTGTGGTGCTGGGCGATACGCTGAGCTATGGCATGGGCCGGCTGCTGCGCAGGCCGATCAACCGGCGCTTCGGCGGCTCGCCGGCCTGGCTGCGCGCCGAAGAATATTTTCAAAAGCGCGGCGGCCCGGCGATCTACC
>LJCR01003559.1 GCA_001399705.1 Kouleothrix aurantiaca | reverse complement strand
CGCCATAGCGCAGCGCAGCAATCGCCGCGTCGAAGGCGGCGCCAAGCGCGCGCTCGGTGCGCGGGTGGATGAGGATGTTTGCGCCAAGCGTGCCGCGCAGCTGTTCGTTGGCGAAGCGCACGGCGTTATTGAGGTACTCGGCGGGCGTTGCGCCCGGCAGGCTGGTTTGCGCCAGGATCGGGCCAAAGAACTCTTCGCGGAAGCAATACTCGTCGGCATTGGTCGCGTCGAGGTTGGCCACCAGCGTGCGCGGGGCCGCGCCGCCGCCAAACAGCTCGGCGTCGGGGTGGGCAGCCAACAGGGCGCGCTGGCGCTCGGCCGCGCCGGGGTAGTAGGCCACGCGCGGCGGCAGGCCACGAATCACCTCGCGAATGGCATCCATCAGGTCGCCGCTGCGCGTCCAGCCTTGTGGCAGCACGAGCACCTGCGCGGCCACGCAGTTGCAGCCCGAGTTGTGGAACTTCATGGTCACGATCTGCTCGGCCTGGTAGCGAATGTCGGCGTCGCTCCACGGCCCGGGCACCACAATCACCGCGCCCACGCCACCAAGCTCGCTGG
>LJCR01003558.1 GCA_001399705.1 Kouleothrix aurantiaca | reverse complement strand
CGTGAATGCGCGCCAGGTGCGTGCGCTGCGCGGCATCAATATGAACATCTCCCACGGCGCGTTTGTGGTGCTGATGGGCCCGAGCGGCAGCGGCAAAACCACGCTGCTCAATCTGGTGGGCGGGCTCGATCAGCCGACCGCCGGCGAGATCACGGTCGAGGGTCGGCGCCTGAGTGACATGGGCAATAGCGAGCTGGCCGCGCAGCGCCGCCGCACCGGCTTTATTTTCCAGAGCTTCGCGCTGCTGCCAACCGCCTCGGCCTATGAGAATGTTGAGCTGGGGCTGCGCCTGGCTGGCGACATTCCGCGCCGCGAGTGGGATGCGCGCATTCGCCGCTGCGTGGCTGCCGTGGGCCTGAGCGCGTGGATCGACCATCGTCCCTACGAGCTTTCGGGCGGGCAGCAGCAGCGCGTGGCAATCGCGCGCGCGCTGGCCATTCGCCCGCGCCTCATGCTCGCCGACGAGCCCACCGGCGACCTCGACACCAAAACCGGCGAGCAGGTGCTGGGCCTGCTGCGCGCGCTGGTCGACAACGAGGGCGTGACGCTGATGATGGC
>LJCR01003556.1 GCA_001399705.1 Kouleothrix aurantiaca | reverse complement strand
TGCTGACGTGCACGATATGCAGCGCGCAGCCGGTTTCGCCGGCGTACAGAATGGCGCGGCCAATCGCCTCCAGCTCGGCCACCACTGGCCGCGAGTCGAGGTAATCGCGGGCGCTGAGCTTGCCCGCCGCCACCGCGCGCCGCGCCAGCGCGCCGGTCAGCGCGTCGCTTTCGGCGTGTACCGCCACCGGCAGGCCCAGCCGGGCCGCGCTGCGCATGCCCTCGTAGAGCGTCAGGTCGTCCACTGCGTGGAAGTCGTCGATGCCGCTGTTCGACATGAATGCCTTGAAGCCGATCACGCCGCGCTCGGCCAGCTCGGGCAGCTGCGCGAGATTTTCGGGCGTCAGCCCGCCCCACAGCGCGAAATCGGCCAGGGCCGCGCCGCGCATGGCAGCCAGCTTTTCGTCGAAGCTGGCGGCGTCGAGCGTGGGCGGGTGCGCGTTTAGCGGCATGTCGAAGAAGCTGGTGCTGCCGCCCGCCGCCAGCGCCGACCTGTTCCGCCGCACCGGGGGCATCCCGCTGGCGATTGTCTGGAGCATTGGGCTGATGAGCCTGGGGC
>LJCR01003557.1 GCA_001399705.1 Kouleothrix aurantiaca | reverse complement strand
GTCGGCGGCGGGCGGGGCGCGCACATACGTGGCGTGCGCCTCGGCCGACGGCGGCAGCGCGGCAACGGCACGGCGCAGCGGCTCAAGTGCCTCGCGCGGCAGCCGCGCGTCGAGAAAGCCCTGGCCTTGCTTCAGCAATGCCATGCCCTGTTCGAGTGGCGGAGCTTCGCCGCGCTCCTCGGCCACGTCGGCGCGCACGAGATCTTGCAGGTGCCGCAGCCCATCGAGCCGCCCGGCGCCATACAGCCCCCGGCGCAAGTGCACCAGCAGCATGTCGTACTGCGCGCGGCGGCGCTCGTCGCGCAGGATGCGGCGGGCCATTTCAAGTTCATCCATCCGCGCATCGCGCTCGGCGGGCGTGTAGCCGGGCATGAGCAGAATCGCCTTCTGGCGCTCCAGGCAGGCGGCGTCGACATCGGCCGGGCTGGGCGGGCCTTCCGGCAGCAGTGGCGCATCCGCAGCGCGGCTTGCTATTCCAAGCAGGCCGCCACCAAAGCCGCCGAACGAAGAGCGCGACGATGCAGGATCAAGCAAATGCACAGCGTTCAAGCCCAACAC
>LJCR01003555.1 GCA_001399705.1 Kouleothrix aurantiaca | reverse complement strand
CCGACGACCGACGACCGACGACCGGCTTCCACCTGCACACCGCTGTCATCGAAACGCACACGACCGTCGTCGGTCATCGGCTGTCGGTCGTCGCCAATCGGCAGATCGTACGCCTCGGCAAAGCGCCGGTCGCGCTCGTCGTGCGCGGGCACGCCCATGATCGCGCCAGTGCCATAGCCGGCCAGCACGTAGTCGGCCACCCACACGGGAATGCGCTCGCCATTGGCCGGGTTGGTGGCATACAGGCCAGCGAACACGCCGTTTGGCACGCCCTGCTGGCGCTCCAGCTCCAGCCGCCGCGCGGCCGCCTCGGCATAGGCGCGCACCTCGGCGGCATGCGGCCCGCCCGCCGCAACGATCTCGCGCACCAGCGGGTGCTCGGGCGCCAGCGCCACAAACGTTGCGCCGAAAATCGTGTCGGGGCGCGTGGTGAAGACGGTGATCACGGTTGCAGGTTGCAGGTTTGCGTCGCTGGGCGGCCTTGCTGCGCCGGAACCTGCCGACATTCCAACCTGTGAACCTGTAACCGGGAAGTCGATCTCCGCGCCCTCGCTGCGCC
>LJCR01003554.1 GCA_001399705.1 Kouleothrix aurantiaca | reverse complement strand
GCAACCTGCAACCTGCAAACCTGTAAACCTGCAACCTGCAACCTGCGAACCTGCAACCTGCAACCCGGCTACCCCGGCCGTCGCAGCTCTTCCAGCACCACGGTCACCGCCGCGAACATCAGCGTCACGCCGATGATCCACAGCCACTCTTCCAGCGGCAGCCCGCCGATCCACACGCCGACGATATGCTCGGGAATGTAATCCCAGGTGCCGAGCTTGACGATGCCGGCATCCCAGGCCCACCCGCCCGCCAGCGCGCCCAGCAGCGTCCACGCCATGGCGCGGCGCTGCCGCCACAGCATGTGGCGCGCGGCCACCACAAGAATGAGCAGCGGCAGGCCGACGAACAGCGCCAGCCAGATGATGTATGTGTTTGAGCCAAACATGGACTCGCTTCTTTCTATCGATAGGCGAGAGAAAACGGTTGAGCCACAGAGCGCACAGCGGCTTCGTCGTGAGCTCAGCCGAACGGCCACCGAATGGCATAGTCAACTCAGAGCCCTCGGTGTTCTCTGTGGCCGAATACTTCTGGGCGGTGCTCTATTTCGCCAGCACTGTAC
>LJCR01003553.1 GCA_001399705.1 Kouleothrix aurantiaca | reverse complement strand
GGTGAAGAAGGACGACTGGCTGGGCATGCAGCAGGTGAGCGAGTGGGGCGGGGTGCCGGTGGCCGCCGACGAAACCGCCGACGGCGCGGCGGCAGTGCTGCGGATCGTGCAGGAGCGGGCGGCGCATGTGGTGAATATCAAGCTGATGAAGTGCGGCATTGCCGAAGCGCTCGATATCGCCGCGATCTGCCGCGCCGCGCGCCTGGGCCTGATGATCGGCGGCATGGTCGAGTCAACCCTGGCGATGACGACTTCGGCCTGCTTTGCGGCCGGGCAGGGCGGCTTTCAGTTTGTCGATCTCGACACGCCGCTGTTCATGGCCGAAAACCCGTTCGACGGCGGCATGATCTACGAAAGCGCGCGCATCGACCTGAGCCAGATCACGGCAGGCCATGGCGTCACTCCACGCGCCGAGCTGTGAGTGTTGAAAGCTGGGGGTTGATGGTTGCAGGTTGCAGGTTGGAAAGTTGTAGGTTACTGCCTACTGCATACTGCGTATTGGGGTTTTTGGGATTGAACCTGCAAACCTGAAACTCGCAAACGTGCAGCAAACAACCTGT
>LJCR01003550.1 GCA_001399705.1 Kouleothrix aurantiaca | reverse complement strand
GCCATCTCCATGTCGGCGGTTGCGTGGATGGGCTGCATCGAGGCGACCACCCCCAGCTGCGCAAAGCGCGGGATGTCGCGCGGGTGAAGGATCTGGCAGTGCTCGATGCGATTGGGCAGCGCCGGAGCAGGCCCACCCGCCATCTGCGCCAGCTCGATCGCGTCCAGCACGCGGCGGTTGGCGGCGTCGCCAATCGCGTGGATGGTGACGGCAATGCCGCCGGCCAGCGCGCGCGCCACGGCGTCGTTCAGCACATCGGTTTCGAGCGTTGCGGTGCCGAAGTGGCGGCGGCCTTCGTAGTGCACCAGCATCTCGGCGGTTTCCGAGCCGAGCGAGCCGTCGGCAAACATTTTCACGCCACCCAGCCGCAGCCAGCGGTCGCCCAAAGCGCTGCGCAAACCCATACGGAGCGCTTCGTCGAGCGTGTCGAGGCCGATGTGCACCAAAGAGCGGAGGCGCAGCTCGCCGGCGGCACGGAGCGACTGCATGTCGCGCAGCACCTGCGCGCCGTCGCCGGCCGTGAGCCCGGGCGGGATATGCACGCCAGCCATGCCATAGGAA
>LJCR01003552.1 GCA_001399705.1 Kouleothrix aurantiaca | reverse complement strand
GGCATCCTTCACGGCGTCGAGCGCGGTCTCAATGTTGAGGTAGCCTTCGGGATCTTGCGCGCGCACGCCATCCTCAAAGCTGGCCCAGATCGCGTGCAGCTCTTCGTACTCGGCGCGCATCAGCTCGGGGCGGTTTGCGTCTGCTGCTTCGATGCCCTCGTTGGCGTGGTGGTTGAGCCCAAGCACCTGCGCGGCCACGCCGCTGGCGGGGGTGGCAATCGGCGCGGCGCCCAGGCGGTCGGCAACTTCGCTTAGCTCGGTGCCAAGGTGGGTGTAGGCAGCCTCCACGGCGGCCGGGTCGAGCGGCTGGGCGGCGACGGCATCCTTCACGGCGTCGAGCGCGGTCTCGATATTGATGTAGCCTTCGGGATCTTGCGCGCGCACGCTATCCTCGAAGCCGCCCCAGATCGCATGGAGCTCTTCGTACTCGGCGCGCATCAGCTCGGGGCGGTTGGCGTCGGCGGCTTCAGCGCCCTCGGAAGCGTGCTGGCTCAGGCCGCGCACCTGGTCGGCAAGCGGCGGTGTTTCCGCCAGGGCTGGAACCGCTGTGAGGAGCATGAT
>LJCR01003551.1 GCA_001399705.1 Kouleothrix aurantiaca | reverse complement strand
GGGCGTCGATACCGTCAAGCAGGCCGAGACCTTCGCAGCGGTGCGGGCAGCATTCGACATCCCGCGCATCGAGGACCTGAAGCTGCGCGACTACCCGACCCTCGCCAGCGTCATTCAGTTCGTGCGCGATCAGAAGCCGGAACTTGCCCAGCCGACGACCGACGACCGACGACCGACGACCAATGAAGTCGTGCCGTTTTCGGTCGCACCACCCGTCGTCAGTGGTCCGTCGTCGGTGGTCGATCCCGTCACCGAAACCGTGCTTGCGATTGTCGCGGAGAAAACCGGCTACCCGACCGAGATGCTGGAGTTAGAGCTTGATCTTGAGGCCGACCTGGGCGTCGATACCGTCAAGCAGGCCGAGACCTTCGCAGCGGTGCGGGCAGCATTCGACATCCCGCGCATCGAGGACCTGAAGCTGCGCGACTACCCGACATTGGCGAGAGTCATCCAGTTCGTGCGCGACCAGAAGCCGGAATTGGCCCAGCCGACGACCGACGACCGACGACCGACGACCAATGAAGTCGTGCCGTTTTCGGTTGCAGCACCCGTCGTCAGTGG
>LJCR01000355.1 GCA_001399705.1 Kouleothrix aurantiaca | reverse complement strand
ACTTACCGGTTGTGGAAGATGCAGCCTGCGCGAGCGGCACAGAAATATTGATTGACGGGGTGTGGGAGCGCATTGGCAAGCCGCATGGCGATATTGCCTGCTTTTCTTTTCACCCACGCAAAGTCATCAGCACCGGCGATGGCGGTATGCTCACAACCAGCAACTCAGCATATGACAAGCAGTTTCGGCTACTACGCCAACACGGAATGAGTGTAAACGATCGTGTGCGCCACAGCGCTCACGAGGTGATTTTCGAAGAGCACTCGACCATTGGGTTCAACTACCGCATGACTGATATTCAGGCAGCAGTTGGGCGCGAGCAACTCAAGCGGCTACCTGAGATTGTGGCAGCGCGGCGGCGCCTTGCCCGACAGTACGCCACATTACTTCGTGATATTCCAGGTTTAGCAGTTCCAAGTGAGCCTAGCTGGGCGCGTAGCAACTGGCAGAGCTACAGTGTGCGCCTGCCAGAATGGTGTGATCAGCGTGCAGTGATGCAGTTTATGCTTGACCACGGTGTTGCCACCCGGCGCGGCATTATGTGCGCCCACCGCGAAGCGCCCTACCATGAGCTCGCGCGCGGACGATCGCTGCCCGAATCAGAGCGCGCCCAAGATCAAACGATCATCCTTCCGCTGTTCCCGCAGCTCAGCGAAAGTGACCAGGAATATATTGCAGCAATGCTGCGTGAAGCGTGCGCCTACTAGCACTCAAGCACATACTTGTCGTTCATTTGCGATGCAGGAGGGCAGCGCATGGATAAAGCTTTTTCCGCAGAATTATCGTATTTCGAAAACATGCATTCGTTGACAAGGGTTGCGCTATTTACAAATAGCATCTCCGTTGGCGGTATGGAAGAGCATGTCGAGTTGCTTGCGAGACATTTGGATCGCAGCCAGTTCGAGGTTTTCAGCATTTGCCCGGAATGGGAAGCCACGGAAGCATTTTATAGTTCACTCGCGCAAGAGTCGGATTATATTGCCAAGGCAACGCCCGATCGCCGCCATGGCTTCATCCGCGTCCCCAAAGAATGCCTGCGCCTGTACCACTACCTGCGCACCTGGAGGATCGACGTCCTTCACATGCACTCAACGACGTTCCGTGGGCAGATGTATGCCCTGATGATGGCGCGCCTCGCTGGCGTGAAACGAATCTATGTCACCGAACATTTGGCGCCTGATGAGCGCCTTCCGCTGCCCGAACGCACCCTTCGTTCGCTGGTGACACACCTGGTAGATGGAGTTGTTTGCGTCTCCCAAAAGAATTACGAGGCGCGCGCAGCTCACCTGTATACGCCAAAACACCGCACAACAGTGGTAAATAATGGTGTTGATCTGGATGATTTCCCGTCTATTCCCGAGTCGACCTTGGCAAAGCTGCGGACCCAGTTAAATCTGCCCGCCGATGCCCTCATCATAGGCACTGTCGTACGGTTCGAGCCAGAAAAAGGGTTACGCTATTTATTCGACGCGATGCCAGCAATTCTAGCGGCTTGCCCAAACGCATATTTGCTTATGGTTGGCGATGGCTCGCTTCGCGACGAACTGGCGGCGCAGGCGCAGCGGCTCGGTTTCGCAGATCGAGTGCAGTTCACAGGTTTTCAAAGCGATCCGCGACCATACCTTGGTTTGCTGGATGTGTTTGTGTTACCAGTGCCTGTTGGCTCAATGTCGATCGGGCTGTTAGAGGCGATGGCAATGCGGCGCGCAGTGATTATTACGTTTGGTGGGGAAGGCGAAGCAGTGGTGCATGGCGAAAGCGGATTTTGCGCCGAACCGCGTGACCCTGAGTCTATTGCGAGATACACAATTCAGCTGCTGCAAGATCCAACCCTTCGCACACAATTTGGTGAGCAAGCATACCAGCGCGTCGCAAACACGTTTTCAGCCCAACAGGTCGCGAAAACACTTGGCGCGCTGTATCGCTCGGCAATCGTGTAGGAGGCCGCTGAGATGTCTTTCTCCGTCGGCTTTTTTATGGACCAGATTGCTGGCCACGTTACGAACTACCACAACCTTCGTGCAGTGGCCAAGAGCGAGCCAGAGATGGACGCCCGCTGGTACGAGATCAGCTATCGTAAACCGGGCGGTTCGATTGAGCGGCTGCGCGATGAGTACCTGCCATTCATGCCTTCTTATATCAGTGGAGTCACACGTGGCGCGCTGGAGATGTACCGCGCGCTACGACACGCCGAGAGCGACGTGATCTTCACCAATGCATCGGTGCGTATTTTCTTTTTTCGCACGTTCCGGGCAATTCCCACGCTGATCGATCTGGATGCAACCCCGCTGCAGCTCGACCGCATGGAGGCGTATTCGACTGGCTGGCGCGACCCCAGACCACTCGCGGCATTGAAATGGCAACTGTTCAAACGGACACTCGACGCAGCTGCGCGTGTCCAGGCGTGGTCGCACTGGGCAAAACAATCGTTGATAGATGATTATGATGTGCCAGGCGAAAAGATTATTGTTACCCCACCAGGCGTGTGCCTGAATTTTTGGCAGCCCAACACAACAATGCGACCAAACGACAAAGTACTTCGAGTTTTGTTTGTTGGCGCCGATTTCCGCCGCAAGGGTGGAAATTTACTCCTTGAATGGTTCAGGCAACGCCAACAGCCTAATTGCGAACTGCACGTTGTGACACGTGAGCCAGTTGCGTCGGGCAACGGCATTTTTGTATACACCGACATGAAGCCAAACAGCCAGCGCCTGCTTGCTTTATATCAACAGAGCGACCTGTTTGTGCTGCCGAGCATCGGCGAGTGCTTTGGAATCGCAACCATCGAAGCTATGGCAGCGGGGCTGCCAGTGATTGCCAGCGATGTGGGCGGCACTGCCGATATTATCCAAGCGGGCCACAATGGCTATATTGTGCCGGGGAACGACGGCGCAGCACTGATTGCGGCGATCGAGCGCATTCTTGGCGACGAGCAGCGGCGCATCGCGATGGGCCGGCATTCACGGGCGCTGGCCGAAGAGCGCTTCGATGTACAGAAGAACGCACGGCGTACCTTCGGTGTGCTGCAAGAGCTTTCGAATAAACGCCTGCCGGTTTCAATATAGGCGTTCAGAACACTTCCAAAGAGGTTCGAGCAATGTTTGAGTATATGAAAAATACGATGTTTCTTGGCCTAAATAAAACAGGTAATCTGCTGCTCAGCCCGCCTATGGGCGGCGGGCTTGGTCAGTTTCGCAACCATGGGCCACGCAACATGCGCAGAATTGCGCTGACTTTTGATGATGGACCGAGCAAACCATGCACCGAAGAATTGATCGAAGCCATGGGCGAAATGAATGTGAAAGGCACCTTTTTCTGCGTGGGGCAAAATGCCGTCATCAATGCTGATCTGCTGCGGCGCATGGATGCAGAAGGTCATGTGATTGGCAATCACTCGCTGGCACACCGACGCATTACGTCAATTAAACCGTGGGGTGGCGACCATATTGATGAAGGGGCGCGCTATATTGGCAAAATTCTCGGGAAGCTGCCGCGCTTGTACCGGCCACCATGGGGCTGGTTGACGCCCTGGGAAGGCCGGCGCCTGCACCAGCGCGGGTATACCATCGTTGGGTGGGATGTGTACACACTGGACTGGTGCATCCCCGAGATCGACGGGCACGCTATTGCCGACAAGGCACGCCGCATTACCAGGCCCGGCTCGATGCTGCTGTTTCACGATGCCTACCCGGGCGCGCAATTCTGGCAGAAGCGCGAAACAACACGGGCGATCAAGCGGATTGTACCAGCGCTGCGGGCTGAAGGCTATGAGTTTGTGACCGTCCCGGAGCTACTGAATGTTGCCGGCTATACGTCGCTATAGAAGGCCCTGCGATGCCGCTTGTCTCAGTGATTATCACAACCCGCAACCGCGCCAAACTGCTTCAAGAAGCACTTGAAAGCGTGCTGGATGTTGAGCAGCAGGGGTTCGAGCTTGAGATTATTGTGGTCGACGATGGCTCGACTGACGACACGGCCGCAATGATTGCCCGCTACCCCGTGATATATGTGCGCACCAATGGCATTGGCATGGCGCGCGCGCGCAACACTGGCCTGATGATGGCGAATGGCGAATTCCTGACGCTGCTGGACGACGACGATGTCTGGCTGCCCAGTAATGTTGTGGCGCAGCTGGCAGTTTTCGCGCAACATCCCGAATATGGCGTGGTTCACGCCCAATCGCAGCTTGTGCATGCCGATTGCACGCCTTTTGGTACACCAG
>LJCR01003549.1 GCA_001399705.1 Kouleothrix aurantiaca | reverse complement strand
GTCTTTGCGTGCTCTGCGGTTGATTCTTCTAGTCGTCGGTGGTCGTTCGTCATTCGCCTTTCGTCAACCTGAAACCTGAAAACCTTCCAACCTGTAACCCTTGTACGGAGCCATAATGAGCCGAATTGCCGAAACCTTTGCCCGCATCAAAGCCGAGGGCCGCGTCGCCCTGATGCCCTACCTGATGATTGGCTACCCCGAGCGCGACTCGGCGCTGGAGCTTGCGCCCGCGCTGGAGGCCGCCGGCGGCGACCTGTTCGAGCTGGGCGTGCCGTTTTCCGACCCGCTGGCCGATGGCGCGACGGTGCAGCGCGCCGGCGAGCGGGCGCTGAAGAATGGCGTCAACCTGACCTTCTGCCTCGACAATGTGCGCGAGATGCGGCGGCGCGGCGTGCGGGCCCCGCTGGTGCTGATGGGCTACGTCAACCCGTTCATGCGCTACGGCCTGGCGAAATTCGTGCAGGACGCCGCCGACGCGGGCGTGGATGGCCTGATTATTCCCGACCTGCCGCTTGAGGAAGCCGGCGAGTGCCACGCGCTCTGCCAGGCCGCCGGTCTCGAT
>LJCR01003548.1 GCA_001399705.1 Kouleothrix aurantiaca | reverse complement strand
TGGTACGACCAGCCCATGTTGTTGTACAGCGAAGCCAGCCACTTGCGCGCGCGCGGCTGCGGGCTGATTTCGGCCAGCGCCAGCGCCCGCTGCTCCCAGGCCAGCTTCTCGGCCGGCGGCGATACAATCCCCAGCATATGTGCGGCGTCCACCGCGTAGCCATCGTCGCCGGCCGCCTGCGCCGCTTCCCAGGCGGCCTGGAAGAACGGCCGCGCAGCGTCGGGTTCGCCAGCCGAATTGAACAATCGGCCGCGTTCAAGCGTGTGGCGCACACGGGCCAGGGCAAGATCGGGGGAAACGAGCGTGGTCGCCGCGTCGAGCGTGGCGTGCGCCTCAGCGAAACGCCGCTGCAAGCCAAGCGCCCGCGCCAGTTGAGTCAATAGTTGCGCATAGTAATCGCGATTCCCGCTCTGCTCAGCCTGCGCCAGGATCGCCCGAAACCGCTGCTCGGTCGCGCCTGGGTCGTTGTAATCCCACAGCGCATCAAAATCGGGCTGGTCAGTTTCCTGCGTGTCCATCTTCACTCCTTCACATGCTCACACGCCGCTGTATTGTATAATAC
>LJCR01003546.1 GCA_001399705.1 Kouleothrix aurantiaca | reverse complement strand
GCATCGCAACCTGATCTGGCAATTTACTCGCCGAGAAATAGAAAGTAAGTATCGCGGTTCGTTTCTTGGCTTTTTCTGGCTCGTTATTTATCCACTTATCCAATTATTAATCTACACTTTTATATTCGGCGTGGTCTTCCAGGCGCGCTGGGGCCGCCATGCGGCCGAAAGCCTGACCCAATTTGCGCTAATTTTGTTTTGCGGTCTTACTGCTTTTAATATATTTAGCGAGACAATCTCTCACGCCGCAGGAATGATTATTAGTGTACCAAATTACGTTAAAAAAGTTGTTTTTCCACTCGAAATACTACCAGTTTGTCGCCTTGGAACAGCATTGTTCCAGGGCTTAGTAAATGTCGTCATCGTGCTCATCGCGAACATGATCATTAGCCAAACTATTCAATGGACGGTAGTGCTACTTCCACTTGTCTTTCTTCCACTCATTTTCTTAAGCCTTGGTATAGGATGGTTCCTATCAAGTCTTGGTGTGTTTCTTCGCGATCTTAATCTCTTTATAGGTCTGGTTATTCAAATACTCTTTTATGGCGCAGCGATTTTTTATC
>LJCR01003545.1 GCA_001399705.1 Kouleothrix aurantiaca | reverse complement strand
CAACAATTTCGTCCTGAGTAGCGCGAAGCGCGTATCGAAGGGCGACGACCCGATCGTTCACCGCGAAGGGCGCGAAGTTGCGTGTTTGAAGGTTGCGGGTTGCAGGTTGAGCGCCGACCAACAATTTCGTCCTGAGTAGCGCGAAGCGCGTATCGAAGGGCGCGAAGTTGCGTGTTTGAAGGTTGCGGGTTGCAGGTTGAGCGCCGACCAACAATTTCGTCCTGAGTAGCGCGAAGCGCGTATCGAAGGGCGACGACCAGATCGTTCACCGCAAAGGGCGCGAAGTTGCGTGTTTGCGCGTTGCAGGTTGTCACCCTTTCACCCCTTCATCCTGTCATCTTGTCACCCCTCGCCGTAGCTACCCCAGCGTAATCTCCCCGCCCTCGATTGTAGTGTTGCCGCTGGTCTTTCCCACGTCGACGTTGATGTGTGCCGTGCCGCCGCTCATGTCGAGCTGCGCCGCCTCGATGCTGCTGTCGGCGGCCGTTTCGACCGTGATAGTGCTGTCGAGCGTGCCGTGCTTGATCGTCGCCTTGGGGCCAACGACATGCCCGCCCGCCGCC
>LJCR01003547.1 GCA_001399705.1 Kouleothrix aurantiaca | reverse complement strand
GGTGCGGCGTTCGGTTTCATTGCCGCTGGCCGTGCGATAGATTGCCGGGAGCGTCGCGCCCAGCAAGCTGTCGGCCAAGCTGCCGACCATACCCCCGAGCAGCGCGGCTGGCAGCAGCAGAAACGCCCACACGCCGTGTTCAAGGCGATACAGCAGCACCAGGCACAAACCAAGCAGCAGCGCGCCCGCCAGCGAAGCCCCTAGCCCCAGCGCCGTCACTCCACCCGAGGTACCAGGCGCCACGCGCCGCCCACTTGTGATCATGCGTGGCGGGGTTGGGCTGAGCACGCCAAGCTCGGTGGCCCAGGTATCGGCCGTCACAGTTGCCATCACGCCGGCAAATGCGATCAGCAGGGCAAGTGGCTCGCCAGCGAGACCATAGACAAGCGCCAGAAGCGCGCCCAGGCCGCCATTCGCCAGCGTTTGCCACAGATCGCGCCGGCCGCCTTTCTCGAACTTCTCGCCGGCAAGCCGCTGCTTCTGCGCCTGCCGAAAATGCGAAAGCGCGCTTGAACTGATGAAAAAAGCGACCAGTGTCGCCCCCCACGTCCATCCTCCAAGCT
>LJCR01003544.1 GCA_001399705.1 Kouleothrix aurantiaca | reverse complement strand
CCTGTGTCATTACGGCCATGCCAAGGATATGGGCATCGACCAGCGAAGCCGACATCAGTTCCCAGCCGGCCGCAAGATACTGCTCTGCCTCGGCCAGCCGGTTATGCTCGCGCAGCCATTCTGCATACGCCAGGTAGCCCGCCGCCGCGCCGCTCAGCAGGCCTGCCTGCTGATCTTCGAGGCGTTGCATCACCGTGGCAAGCGTTTCCCCAGCCATGCGGCGGCGGCCTTGCAGCGTTTGCAGGAGGCTCAGTGTCACCAGCGCGTTCATGTTTGCGGCGAGGTTACCAGCGCGCTCGGTGAGCGTCAGCGCCAGCCGCACGCGCTGCTCGCTTTCGGCGCGTACATCGCCGCCGACAAGAAAGGCGAAGGCGCTGTTGAGCACGGCAATGCTGCGAAACATTGGCGACGTTTCGCCCAGAACTGCCAGTGCGCTGGTGGAATCGGCCACGCAGCGCTCGAGGTCGCCGGTGAAACGCGCCACGCTGGCGCGTGCAACCAGCAGCCCGCCGCGAATACCCTGCTGCTCTGGCTGTGCGGAAGCGTGGCTCAGCGCGCGTTCGC
>LJCR01003542.1 GCA_001399705.1 Kouleothrix aurantiaca | reverse complement strand
GCCCTGGGGGTCTCGCCTGCCGAGGCAACCGAGTTGCTCCTCCAGGTTCACGAGCTGGGGGCGACTCGGGCCGAGCAGGCGCTGGCCTCGCGCAGGGAAGGCGGTGGGCAGGGAGTAGCGGCCAGACAGGCCGTCCTCACCGCCCGCGCCGCGGACACGGCGGCCGAGGAGGCCACCGTGGAGATATTCCGCGAAATGCGGGCGATGAGCCCGCGGATGGACGTGCCGGCGCACGGGGACCCGCACCCGGAGTACGGATTTGCGCTCCCCAAGCGGCCGGCCCAGTACGGCTGGAAGGAAGTTCGCGACCGGCGGCGGCAGGCGCTTGAGGGCCAGGCGGCCGGTCTGAGCGCGGAGGCGATCCGCGGGCGGTTGTCGCCGCTGGCGGGCGAGGTGTTTCAGGCCCAGCAGGCGCAGACCGGCGCGAATGGGGGCGGCGGCGCCACGCCTACGCTCTCCATGGCGCGCCGGGGCGTCCGCCCGCAGACCCCGCCAGCGATTCTGATCGAGGTCGAGGGGCAGGTGATCCCGTCACCGGCTCCGAGTTCGGGACGATCCTGACGG
>LJCR01003543.1 GCA_001399705.1 Kouleothrix aurantiaca | reverse complement strand
GCCTTTCAGGTTTGTGTCGAGCTTGTAGGCGGGCTGGAACACACCCACCCAGGCCACCTTGGCCAGCGCGCGGGTCTGCTGCGCCTGCGCGGGCGTCATGCGCACTTTGAACGCATAATCCGGCACGTAGTCAAGCAGCTCAATCCCCTGCCCCGCCAGCTCATCTTTCCATGCTTGTTGTACCGGGCCATGAAATTGCACCAGGTAGTAGCCGCGCTGGCCGGCCGCCGGGCCGGCGCTGGTCAGGCCGGGCGCGAGCGCGGGCAGCTGGCCGCTGCTTGGCACAAAGGTCGCACCCTTTAAGCGGATGGCGGCCCCTTTGCCGCCCTGTAGCAGTGGGCTGGCCGTGGCGGTGCCAATGCTTGCGGCAATCAGCACGATCAGCAGGCCGATGGACATGAGCGCGTGACGTTTCACCAGTTCCTCCTTACTAGGGCAACAAAAATACCGGGCCGATCGGGCATCGGTCCGGCGGGCAAGTAGCACATACGAGCGGGCAGTACAAGCAACATGCCATCGCGCAACGCACGGGCAGCGTTGCCCGCTGCGTCGACGCCTAAAGCT
>LJCR01003541.1 GCA_001399705.1 Kouleothrix aurantiaca | reverse complement strand
GACAACAACAACCAGCCATCGCCCGGCGACACCCTGATCTACCAGATCACCATCAGCAATTCGGGCAACACCGCCGCGCTCGGCGTGCTGTATACCGACACGCCCGACGCCAACACCACCCTGGTGCCGGGCAGCGTGCAGACCGACGCCGGAACAGTGACGGGCGGCAACACCGGCACGCCGCCGGTGGCCGTGCAGATCGGCACGCTCGCGGTTGGCTCGACCGTCACGATCAGCTACCGCACCACAATCAACAATCCGCTGCCCGCTGGCGTGACGCGGCTGGAAAATCAGGGCCTGGTGGCGAGCAGCAACCACCCGCCGGTTCGCACCAACGACCCCACCACGCCGCGGCCCGACAACCCGGCGATTGTGATCATCAAGGCGCAGCCGGAACTGAGCGCCACCAAAACCGACACCCTGGTAAGCGATGCCGACCTGAGCGGCGCGCCTTCCGCTGGCGATACCCTGCTCTACCAGATTGCGGTGCGCAACACCGACAACATCGCCGCCGCCGACCTGACGCTCTCCCACACGCCCGACCCGAACACCACGCCGGTCGCAG
>LJCR01003540.1 GCA_001399705.1 Kouleothrix aurantiaca | reverse complement strand
GCCGAGCGCGGCCGACTGCGCATCATTCGCACCCGCGCCAGTCGGCTCGACGCCGATGCTGAGCGCGTCGGCCGCGCCAGCCGATTGTGTGTCGGGCAGCAGCTGGAAGATCGTGCCGGCGCTGTCGATATAATACCCGAAGCGCGGTGTTTCTGCCGCCGCCGCCAGGTCGGAGGCGGCCGGGCCGGCGGCCATTTCCACCACAATCCGCTGAACCGCCGCGTCGCCGCGCGCGCTGCCCGGCGCGGTGTTGGCGCTCACATCGCTCAGCGCGGGCGCGGGCACTTCGCGGCCAAGCAGGCCGCCGCGATAGATGCGCCCGGGCAGGACCGCGCTTGCATCCTCGTCATCAGAAAGCACAGCCGGCCCGCTGTCGTCGGGGTCGCTCTGCTTCAGCAGCACGCTGAGCTGGGCGAGCTTGTCGTCTTCTTCGCTCAGGGTGACGGGCAGCTGCCCGATCACGATCTTGCTCCAGTCGCCGTCGGCCGGGATCTGGCAGTAGAGCACGTCGAGGGCATAGGGCATGGCCACCAGGCGGTTGCCTTCGAGTATTTGAATTTCGGCC
>LJCR01000354.1 GCA_001399705.1 Kouleothrix aurantiaca | reverse complement strand
GTACGGGAATGGGGCGATCATCGACGTGACGTCGCGAGGGAGCGAGCCGTGGGTCAAATTCAGCCCGTTCTACCCGCACGGCGGCATTCCCGTGCCGTTCACGCCGGGCCGCACGGCGGCCAGCGTCGAGGCGATCTGGCAGGGGCTGAAGATCTTCGAGCACCAGGACATCGACGAGGCGCTGCTCGACGACATGACCTTTCACCGGCGCAAGCGCGGCGGGCCGGCGCGCGGCCAGGTCCTGGGCCACCGCGCAGGGATTGGTGGCGAGCGGCTGCTTGGCTATGCCGAGGCCCGGCGACTGATCTACCTCCCAGCCTACCGCTGGGTGCTGGAGCACTGCGTTGGCGACCTGGTCGAGCGCCTGCGCAAGCTCAGTGCGGACAGACCGGTGACGCTGCTCGACTACGACACGAACGCCGACATCAACAACCTGGCAAAGCCGCTGTCGCACGCGGCGCTGATCATCGAGTACCTTATAGGCACGGAAACCGGCACTTAACAGGTGAGAGGGGCGATCCTGATTCAGTGGCTTTAGCTCAATGGTTGCACAGACGTTCTATTCATGATATTATTTCTTTATGAAAGAAATCCTCTCCACATGAACCGTATGCTGTAAGCTCACTGTTGATGCGTCGACCGATGACGCATTACGCGAGACACAGGCTGTCTTTAACGCGGCAGCAAGCTATTGTGCGAGGATCTCATGGGAACAGGGTATCACGAACAAAAACAAGCTCCATCACATCGTCTACGGCCCAACCCGAGCCATCTATGGACTGGGTGCGCAATTGGCCTGCTGTGCCACGGATAAGGCTGCCGAAGCTGTACGGGCCGTACGCGCGGCTCCTGAACGACGGGACAAACAGACTGATCAACTCATCCCCAAAACCTGCCCGGCCTTCGACGCCGATAGTAGCATTCGCTACGACGCGCGGACCTATCGGCTGATGAGCCTGGATCGGGTCAGTCTGAACACGCTGACAGGTCGCGTAATAGGACAGCTTGCCTTGGGCGACTTCCAGCGACGCTACCTGTACGATACCTCCTGGAAAATTGGTGGCGCGGAATTATTGCGCCGTGACAACGTGTGGTATTTGTGCATTACCCAATCGAAAGCCGCACCCGATCCTGATGAGCCGACAGGCTATCTGGGCGTTGACCTGGGACTGGTGAACGTGGCGGCTGACTCGGATGGTGAGGTATACAGCGGCGCACAGATACAGACAGTCCGAGAACGACGTTTCAAGCATCGCCGCCGCCTGCAACTGGCAAACACCCGCCGCGCACGCTGGCGATTGCGCCGGAACGCTCGGCGCGAACATCGCTTCCAGAAAGCTGTCAATCACCGCATCAGCAAGGCGCTCGTTCAAAAGGCGCACGCGACCCGTAAGGCAATCGCTCTGGAGGATTTAAGCAGAATCCGCGAGCGAGTAACGGTTCAACGGGAGCAGCGACGTGTGCGCCATTCCTGGGCATTTCGGCAATTACGCACGTTTATCAACTACAAGGCGCGGCTGGCCAGCGTGTATGTGGTTCACATCGACGCACGCAACACATCTAGTACCTGTGCAATGTGTGGCTACTGCGATAAACGAAACCGGCCTGACCAAGCCCGCTTCCGGTGTCTTCAATGCGGCCATACTGCCGCCGCAGACACAAACGCTGCTGTGAATATTGCTCGTGTGGCTGCTGTCAACCAGCCAATTGTGTCGCTCCTGAGCCAGAGCATCGAAAGAGCAGATACAAGCCCAGGTGCTAAAGCGCTGGGTTGTTGACTCACTACATCAACGGCACCTGGCCCGCAGAAATGGACGGAGACGATGCAGCCGCTGCGCATTCGCAATAGCCGGCAAGTGGAGTGGCGGCCGGGCGGCGCCTTCTTCCTGTGGAACAAAAACCAAACACGGGGAGACACTGAGATTCACCGCCCGCTTTGTGCTTAAAGCGGCGGCATAGCAGAGGACTCGTCAGTAATCGCTTTCTGTGTCGCTTCGTTTCGTATGCCTTGCAATATCACTGAGGCGTCTTCCGAATTCAATTGTCCAGAAGGGTCAGCTCTAGTCCGACCCCGGCACCGCTCCAACTGTGTCCAACGACGCAGTAAACTAGAACCTCATGACGATTAGAACTTTCCCTTCGCGGCTCACACGCTTTGCCCCGCCTCCCCGTACCATGGCCCTCAGAAGGAGGGGCCATGAAGACCGACAACGAGGTACAGCTGATGCTCCGTGCACGCACCAAGGGAAAGACCCTCGAACAGGCCGCCGCCCGCGCCGGGATGAGCGTGCCCACGGCCCGCAAGTACCTGCGCGCGGCCGCCCTCCCCAGTGAACTCAAAACGCCGCGCGACTATCGCACGCGCCCCAATCCCTTTCTCGCCGACTGGTCCTGGGTCGAGCTCCAGCTCCAGCGCGACCCGGCGCTCCAAGCCAAGACGCTCTTTACCATCCTCACCGAGCGCTATCCTGAGCGCTACACTCCTGGCCAACTGCGCAGCTTCCAACGCCACGTCGCCACCTGGCGTGCCCTCCACGGCCCCGACCACGACGTCATCTTCGAGCAGATCCACCAGCCTGGCCAGTGTGGCCAGTCGGACTTCACCCATATGGACGAGCTAGCGGTTACCATCGCCGGCGCGCCCTTCCCCCATCTGCTCTTCCACTTCGTGCTGACCTACTCCAACATCGAGGCCGTCTCCCTCTGCTTCACCGAGAGTTTCGAGACACTGGCCGAGGGACTGGAGTTCTGCCTCTGGCAAGTCGGCAGCGTGCCCGAAAACCACCGCACTGACAACCTCTCGGCGGCCGTCCAGGCCATCGAGCCAGATGGCCAGCGCCGCTGGACCGAGCGCTACCTGGCCTTGATGACCCATTACGGCATGACACCGTCCACCAACACAGCTGGCGAAGCTCACGAGAACGGCGATGTCGAGCAGGCCCACCACCGCTTCAAAGAGGCCGTCGACCAGGCCCTTCGCGCCCGTGGCTCGCGTGACTTTGCCGACCGGCCCAGCTACATCGCTTGGCTCCAGGAACTCGCCCGCAAGCGCAACCAGACCCGCCAACTGCGCTGGACAACCGAGCTCGACAGCCTGCGTCCCCTACCCACTACCCCGCTGCATCCCTGTCGCGAGCTGCCGGTCACCGTCACCCGTTTCAGCACCATCCGCGTGCTCCACAACACCTACTCGGTGCCCTCACGCCTGATTGGTGTGACCCTGACCGTGCGCGTGCGAGCCGAAACGCTCGAGCTCTACGTCGGCAGCACGCTAACCCTGACCCTGCCCCGGCTGCACGGGCGCTTTGGCGCCCACATCGACTACCGCCACCTGATCTGGTCGCTAGTGCGCAAGCCCGGCGCCTTTGCCCAGTACCGCTTCCGCGACGAGCTCTTCCCGACGACCGCCTTTCGGCTCGCCTACGACACGTTGGTCGCGCAGCAGCCCAGCCGGGCCGACAAGGAGTATGTGCGCGTACTGCATCTGGCTGCCGCAACCAGCGAGGTTGATGTCGCCGCGGCCCTGGCGCTGCTCGCCGAGAACGGTACGACACCTACCTTTGAGGCCGTGCGCGAACTGGTGCGCAGCGTGGAGCCGCCGGCCGTCCCGCAGCTCAGCCGGCCGCAGTTCGATTTTGGTGTCTACGACGCGTTGCTGAAGACGAGGTGCGCCGGTGACTAATTGTCATGAGAGCCTGACGCAGCTCCTGCACCGCGTGCAACTGCACCATACGACCGCTGAGGTGGAGGCTTTAACCGCACGTGCAGCTCGCGAGGGGTTGAGCCACGTGGCCTTCCTGCACGCGTTCGTAGAGCAGGAGGCGAGCTACCGGGAGCAACGTCGCTTTGAACGGCTGCTGCGCGAATCGCGCCTACCGCGTGAGAAGACCCTGGCGCAGCTCGACCTGGGTCAGTTTGGCCCGGTGCTGGCTCAGCAGATTGAGCGGCTGCAGAGCGGCGCATTCCTCGCTCAAGCTGCGAACGTGATTGCGGTTGGCAAGCCCGGAACGGGGAAAATCCACCCAACACACTGCCCCGATTGGTATGAGTGTTCCGCCTTCGGAACCGATTGACATCACTGACCCCACCCACCCGCTCTATGGGCTCACCCTGCCCTGCCTCGGCATTACCACCAAACAAACCGTCGGTCGCTGCTGTATCGTCTGGATCGCGCCGGGGATTGAACGAATCGTCCCCATTGCTGCGACCAGTTTGGCCCCGCTGCCC
>LJCR01003539.1 GCA_001399705.1 Kouleothrix aurantiaca | reverse complement strand
GGCGTGCTGGCAGCTGCGCTCGATCAGATCGTCCAGGCCGGCGCGGCCCAGCGAGCGCAGCGCGGCCCAGACCTCGACGCCACGCGCGCGGCGCGACATCTCGGGCGTGTAGTGGAACGGCTCGCCGCGATCGTCCTGCTGCAGGTAGGCGGCGGTGGCCGACATGGCGGCGCGCAGATCGGCGGGGTGGCGGCAGATGACCAGCCCGCTGTCGTAGGGCACGTTGAGCCATTTGTGCGCATCGGTGGCCCACGAGTCGGCCTCCGCGAGGCCGCGCACGAGGTGGGCGCGGGCGGGCGCGGCGGCGAGCCACAGGCCAAACGCGCCATCGACATGCACCCAGGCGCCGGCGTCGTGCGCAATGGCGCAGATTTCTTCCAGCGGGTCGCACGCGCCGGTGTTGACGTTGCCAGCCTGCAGGCAGATGATCGTCGGGCCTTTCAGCGGCGGCAGCGCGTCGGCGCGCATGCGGCCCTGCGAATCGACAGGCACGCGCACCACGCGCTCGCGGCCCAGGCCCAGCAGGCCAAGTGCCTTGAGCACGCTGACGTGCACTTCCTCGCCC
>LJCR01003538.1 GCA_001399705.1 Kouleothrix aurantiaca | reverse complement strand
ACGCCGAACAGCGCGCCGCCGCTTGGAATTTCTCGGGCGGGCAGTGGCAGCGCGCCGCCGGTGGATTGCGCCAGAGCGATACACAGGCCCAGGGCCAGGCGCGGCTCGCCCTCGGGAACCCGCATGTGCTGGTGGAAGTGGACCTGCGCCTGGACGATACCTTCGCGCAGGCCGGCATCGACATTGGCGGCGCGGCGGGCGAGCTGTTGCGCTGCCGGCTTGTGCCCGAGCGCGGCGCGCTGGAAATTGGCCTGCGCGAGGGCAGCGCGTGGCGAGTGCAGCAGCTCGCCCTGCCGCCCGGCTTCGCCCCCGCAGCGTTCCACCTGCTGCGCATCGAGCTGAATGGCGCGCTGGCGCGGGCAAGCCTTGGCGACGTGCCGGGCATCTGGAATGGCCAGCTTGCCGGGCAGCCGCAGACACTGGCGCTCCACGCTCAGGGTCGGGCCGCCTTTGCCGGCTTCGCGCTCACCGAGGGCTGGGACGACCAGTTTGACACGGCGGCGACGCTTGCGGAAAGCGGCTGGGCCGGCGACTTCAGCGGCTGGCAGATCGTGGATGGCGTGCTG
>LJCR01003537.1 GCA_001399705.1 Kouleothrix aurantiaca | reverse complement strand
AAGACGGCTCGTTCAACATGGTTGCGGCCGATGGCAGCGCGTGCGGAACTGCGCCATCGTGGGGCTGCCCGTGGCTGGTGGCAGCGTGGCTGTGGCGGCTGCGCCCCAACGCCGCATGGATGAGCGAGCTGTACCCCTTGCTGGCGGCCTACCTCGACTGGTGGCTGGCCGAGCGGCGTGGCGCAGATGGCGGGCTGTTCTACGCGTGCAGCTGGGAATCGGGGCAGGACGACTCGCCGCGCTTTGGCGCGCAGCCGCTCGGCGGCGGCCACCCGGTGCGCCACATCCGCCCGGCCGACTTGTACGCCGCGTTTGCACACGCCTGCCACACCATGGCCGAGTTCGCCACTGCGCTGGGGCACGCCGACGAAATCACACGCTGGCAGGCGCTGGCGCAGGAATGGACCGATCGCACGCAGGTGCTGTGGAATGGCGCGCGCTTCGCTGATTTCGACACGCAGACCGGCCAGCTCACCGCGCAGGACGACGCGATGCTGCTGGCCCCGGCAGCGCTGGGCGTGGCCGCACCCGCGCAGGTGGCAGCGTTGCGCGCCGCAATCGCCGCGC
>LJCR01003536.1 GCA_001399705.1 Kouleothrix aurantiaca | reverse complement strand
GGCGCGCGAGCGCTTGTTCGGCCCAAGCGAAGATCAGCCGCTTGAAGCGGCGCCGGTGCTGCTCGGCACCACCGAGCTCGATCAGCCCGCCGACCGGCGGCTGGAACCCGAGCCGCGTGGCATGGCGCTGCTCACCGCGCTGCTGCTGGCGGTATGTCTTGGAATTGGCCTGTACCCGCAGCCGCTGCTCGCCACCATCAACGAGGTGATGCGCGGCCTGACCTTTATTCAATCGTTCTAAGCATGGCAATGATCAAACTCTTCCGCGTGAACACTGGCTCGTGCGGTGGCTGCGATGTCGAGATCGCCGCCGCGCTTGAGGAATACGCCGACCTGGCCTGGGCCGAAACACCCGCGCAGGCCGATCTGCTGCTGCTCACCGGCCCGCTGACGGCGAGCGCGCGCCCGGCCTTCCAGGCGCTCTACGACGCGCTGGGCGGGCGCGTGCCGGTGCTGGCGGTTGGGCGCTGCGCGATCGACGGGCATCCGTTTGGTCGCGGCGGTGTTGCCGAGCTGCCCGCGATCCATGCGCGCACGCTGGATGGATGCCCGCCCACGCCCGAAGCA
>LJCR01003535.1 GCA_001399705.1 Kouleothrix aurantiaca | reverse complement strand
AGCACCGATTCTACGCTGGCAGGAGCAGGTGCATCTTCCGGGGATCTATGATCTGGACGTCGATACCGCCGCGCTCAGCCCGGCCGCCTGCGCCGCCGCAATTCGCGAGCGGCTGGAAAACAGCCAGCCCGCGCGCGCGTGCGAGCTGCTCGCAGCACTGGCGGGGTAAGAGCGCAACCCTCGTCTGCGCCCGCTCGTCATGATCAATACCGGGGATACTCACGACACGCGCCGAGGTTTGTCAGGCGGCCAGCGCGGCCGCGCAGGAGGAGCGTGCTCAATGCTTCATACAAGCGTCAGCGAAGGCCTGCAGCAGCTTATTGCCCAGCGCTATCAAAGCCGCGCCAGTAACGATCTGCTCGATTATGTCTTTGCCAACCACGTGTTTCAGCGCGTCGATCCCGAGCTGATCGATTTTCTGCACAGCCGCCGCCAGGAGCTTGCCGCCTACCTGGCGCAGTCGGCGCATCGCCAGGCGCTGGCAGCCTTCTGTATTCACGCCACCACGCGCTACACCTGCCAGCGCAACCAGTTTATTCACTTCGCGGGCGAGTACGAGCAGCAGCTG
>LJCR01003532.1 GCA_001399705.1 Kouleothrix aurantiaca | reverse complement strand
ATTCCATTCCAGCCATGCGGGCCGGGCCGCGCTCAGCGCGCTGGTGCGTGGGCTGCGGCTGGTGGAATTGGTGGATTTCTGCAACATCATCGACCTCTGGTTTATCGCGGTTTCGTGGCGACCTCGCTGGCCGCCGCTCGTTCATTGCCGAGACTATATCATGGCTATAAATGGTTGTCAAGAGGTCAGAATGGACCGATTGGGGTTTGTGTGGGTTTTGATCCGGGGCGCTGGAGAACCAACCTCCTGCGGCGCCAGTCGCATCTATACAGTCTGCCTATAGCTTCTTAACAATTCATGAAAACGTCTGACGTATCTTTTGCCAGGGAAGATAAATACCAAATGTTTTAGGAGGAACCATGCACCCCTTGGAAAACACTCGCCCCGGCCAGCTCATGTCGCGCCGCGCATTTCTCAAGCAGCTGGCTGCCTTTGCCGGCACCTCGGCCGGGGCCGCGCTGCTGGCGGCATGCGGTGCAACCGGCACCAGCACTGCAACGGCGGTTCCGGCGGCCACGGCGCTGCCAAGCGCGGCCCCGGCAGCCACCAGCGCCGCAACCGCAGCAGC
>LJCR01003534.1 GCA_001399705.1 Kouleothrix aurantiaca | reverse complement strand
GCGCTGCACCGCACCTGAAATTGCCGACAGCACAGACGCAAGCCCCGCGGCGAACGGCGAGCCGCCCCTGCTGCTGAACCAGGCGCGCCACCCGCTGCTCGACCAGCAGACAGTGGTGCCAACGGATATGCGGCTGGGCGGCGATTTCCGCATGCTGCTGATCACTGGCCCAAACACGGGCGGCAAAACCGTTGCGCTGAAAACCACCGGCCTGCTGGCCCTGATGGCGCAAGCCGGCCTGCACATCCCGGCCAATGCGCCGGCGCGCCTGCCAGTGTTCGGCCAGGTCTTTGCCGATATTGGCGACGAGCAAAGCATCGAGCAAAGCCTTTCGACCTTTTCGTCGCACATGACCAACATTATTCGCATCCTGCGCGCGCTTGAGACCGCCCAGGCCGACTGGCAATCGACCGAGCCGACGATGGCGCTGGTGCTGCTCGACGAGCTGGGCGCGGGCACCGACCCGGTGGAAGGCGCGGCGCTGGCGCGCGCGATCATCGAGCGCCTGCTGGAGCTGGGCGTGCTGGGCGTTGCGACCACGCACTATGCCGAGCTGAAAGCCTTCGCC
>LJCR01003533.1 GCA_001399705.1 Kouleothrix aurantiaca | reverse complement strand
GCGGTCGCCCTCGCGCGTATGCGCCTTCTCGCGAACGCGCAGTGCGTCCAGTTGCGCCTGCCAGGCGGCGTGGTCGACAACCTCGGGCAAGGCTGCTGTTCCATCTTGCTTCGCATTATCGTTCATGGCATCCTCCATCACCAAGCTGTAAGCTGCTTCCAATGCCCTTCGGACACAACCTCAACATTGCCATCGACCACTTTGAACGCGGTTGCGTCGTCGATCGCGTAGGCCGGGTTGCCGAGGCCAGCCGCCCACTTTTCGGCATTGGCCAGGGTGTTTTCCGGCAGGTCCGGGTTGTCGAGGTGCGGGAAGATCGAGAAGTCGACAATCCCCAGCGTTTCGTCGCCGCCACTGGGCGGTCTCCAGCCCACAAAATCCTCGCCAACGCGCGGCGTCAAGATCATGCTCCCGGCGCTCAGCCCGACCCAGACGCCCGGCAGCGTCGGCAGCAGATCGGCCAGGCCGGACTCGCGCATCCAGTAGCACAGGTACAGCGGGTCGCCGCCGTTCACCAGAATCACATCGGCCTCCTGCACCCACGGCACCCAGCGCTCGCGGTCGATGC
>LJCR01003529.1 GCA_001399705.1 Kouleothrix aurantiaca | reverse complement strand
TGATTACGCAGAGTCGATCCAGGCGAGCCATTCCTGCTGGAGCGCGGCGAGCGGCTTGCCATAGACGCCCTGGTAATCGGCCCCGCCAATTGCGCCGCCCCCGCTCACATACACCCGGTCGAACTGCTCGCGCCCGTAGGTATTCACCAGAAACTCGACAAAGCTGGCCCACTCGTAGTAGAGCGCATTCATCGCGCCAATGCCCAGGCCGTTGTAGTCGGTGGCGAGCGGGTAGTAGGTGCCTTTGCAGCGCTGCGCGTGCACGTACGCGCGGAAGCTTGGCGCGTCGCCCAGCCAGTATTTGCCGGCGGCCCAGGTGGCGGCACCTTCGGAAAGAATCAGGTCCGAGCTGAGATGCGCCGGGCCATAACGATCCTGCTCAAGCTGGTGCGCAAACTCGTGCGCCATAATCGCCACGGCTCGGTCGCGACCGATGCCTGAGCAGCTAAACACCTGCACCTGCCGAATGTCGGTGTAGGAAATGCCGTGCAGCCCGCAGCCGCCCTCGTTCAGCACCATGGCCGTGAAACGCGCGCTTGGCCCGCTGCCGAAACGCCCGACCACGTAGC
>LJCR01003530.1 GCA_001399705.1 Kouleothrix aurantiaca | reverse complement strand
CTGCCAACTGCCAACTGCCAACTGCTGAATGCTGACTGCTGCAAAGGACTCACCATGCTCAACGAACGCCAGCTTGCAATTCTGCAAGCGCTGATCGACCGGCTTGTTCCGCCCGACGATTTCCCTGGCGGCTGGGAGGCGGGCGTGGGCGACTACCTGCTTCACCAGCTTGCCGGCGACCTGCGGCCAATCCTGTCGATGTACCAGGCCGGGTTGGATGCGCTCGACGCCGAGGCCCGCGTGGCCGGTGCTCCCGGCTTTGCCGAGCTGCCCGCCGCGCAGCAGGATGCGCTGCTCAGCCGCGTTGAGCGCGGCGCGGTTGCCGCCGAGTGGCCGATCGACCCGGCCGCGTTTTTCGCGGCGGCGGTGGCGCATGCGGCCGAAGGCTTTTATAGCGACCCCGGCAATCATGGCAATCGCGGCGAGGTTTCGTGGCGGATGGTTGGCTACGAGGTGCGTGGATGAATGAGTATGATGTGATCATTGTTGGCGCGGGTGCGGGCGGTGGCGTGGCGGCGGGCGTGCTGGCCGAGGCCGGCAAGCGCGTGCTGCTGCTTGAGCGCGGCGGG
>LJCR01000352.1 GCA_001399705.1 Kouleothrix aurantiaca | reverse complement strand
GGAGATACGGGCCGGCGCGGAGGATACGCGCGAGCTGAGCGCGCTCAACTATCGTCTGTGGTATCGCATCAGGCTCCCCGACGGCCGGAGCGGCTGGGCGCAGGCTGCCGTCCCCTCCGCGGCGGAGACCGACTCGCGGGGCCGGCCCACGGGCGTGCAGTTCAATTTCTTGCCAGCAGTGATCGCGCAGGCGAGCAGCTGACGTCGCAACTGGCGTCGGAGCGCGCAGAACAGTTTGTCGCTCTGATCGCACTCGAGCGCGGCCGGTGGAACTGGATCATGCCTGGCGTGCTGCTGCCCAGCAGCATCTGCCTTTAGCCGTAGGTGTGTCAGGCGTCTGCAACCTTCGGCACGGGCTACGGATTTTCGGTAGTGTCCCTCAACTGCCTTGATGGAATAGTCGGATCGGTCGCATGTTTGGTATTCTCGCCTGGACAGATGTGTACTGTTCAGCGAGGCTACCATGGATTGGGAAACGCTTTACTGTCCGAATCGCTTTTGCCGCTATTATGGTGTTCCTTTTGCTAAGGGGCTGTTAGTTAAAAACGGGAGCAGTCATGGACAGAAACAGGCTTTGTGCCGTGCCTGCGGCCAAAGTGTGGGCATTCGGTACGGTACTGCATACTGGGATTTGAACGCCGATCAGGCGATTTTCGACACCGCCATTCGCACGCTGGCGGAAGGCAATTCGCTGCGCAGTACCGCACGGATTGTCCAAATTGACAAAGATACGGCGTGCGACTGGTTGGATCGGGCCGCACAGCAGTCTCGGCGCGTCATGTTGTATTTGTGGCGCGAGTTGCCCCTCAGTGAATGTCAGTTGGATGAACTGTGGAGTTTTGTCTATACCAAAGAACAGCATTTGGAGGCCGCCAAACTGTGGTGTGCCACGTATGGTGATGCGTGGGTGTGGATCGCCTTTGCCCCGGTGTGGCGGCTGGTCGTGGCCTTTGTGGTCGGCAAACGCACCCAGGCCAGCGCCAATCTGTTGCTCTCTCGGGTGGCGCATGTCACGACCGCGAGCATTCCGTTCTTGGAGAGTGACCAGTTGCGCGAATATCGCACCGCGCTGCTGGAGGTCTACGGGCAGTGGTACCAACCGACGCGGAACGGCACGCGAGGATGCTACCCGAAGCGGCGGCGGCAGCCACCGCCGGATTTGTTGTATGCGCATGTGGTCAAGCAGCGCGAACACGGCCAGGTGGTAGCTGTGACCACCAAGGTGGTGTTTGGTGATGTTGCGACCGTGACCGCCCGCCTGGAAGCCTCGCCCGCCAGCACACTGATCAATACCAGCTTTGTCGAGCGAGACAATCTGACGCTGCGCCAGACGAATCGGCGGCTGACGCGCAAGACCAACGGCTTTAGCAAAGAAGTGTGCTGGATGGAGAAGCAATTGTGGCTGTCCCTGGCGTATTATCATCTGATCTTGCCACATGCTAGCCTGCGCAGCGAAGTGGAGGTTCCTGAACCGACGCGCGGGCGGGGATCGCCACGCCGCTGGCGCCCAATCACACCAGCGATGGCAGCCGGCCTCACCGACCACGTATGGACAACGACCGAATTATTGTCGTATCGCGTTCCGGTCACGTTTCTGGACACCTTGCCTACAATCGAACACCTGTTTCCGCCATTTGATAGTGTCCATCAAGGCAGTTGAGGACACTACCGAATCTACGGCCGCGATACCTTACGCTGCTCGTTCCTGCTTGCTCCGCTGTAACGCTCTACGCTGCTCGTGCTGCTTCCGCCACCCGTACGGGGTCAGGCCTCGCGGCTTGTACATATTTAGCCGCTGACGGATCTGACTGTTTTAGTGCTGCCCACGGGAGTCGTCGCTGGCTGCGACGCTGGTATCTGGCGCAGCGAAACCGAGAACCATTGCGCTACTGGCGAGTGCTGGCAGCCGGATCACAAAGCTGGTACCGTTCCCGATCTGGCTGTGGACCTCGATGGTTCCAGCGTGCTCCTGGACGATCTGTTGTACAATGCTCAGGCCTAAGCCGGTGCCGTCGACTCGGGTGGTAAAGAACGGATCGAAGATGTGCGGAAGATCGTCTGGCGCAATCCCACTCCCCGTGTCACTGATGGTGAGCACCACATCCAGTGGCATGCGGTGCTCAGGCGACGGCGCGCTTCCTAGCACGCGAATCGTGCCGCTCGGGGCTGTCGCATGGACGCCATTCAGAATAAGATTGACCAGCGCCTGGTGGAGTAGTTCAGCATCCCCTTCGACCATCGGCAGATCAGGCGTGGCTTCCACCGCGAGCGTCACACCGTGCTGTGCCGCATAGGCGCGGGTCAGTACCACAGTGCGGTGGAGCAGTGCGATTATATCGACAGGACCACGCGCGAGCGGGACAGGTCGGGCATACGCGAGCAACTGCTCGATGAGCCGGTCAACGCGGTCGATCTCGGCCTGGACTACCTGGGTATATTCGCCAAGCGTGGCATGATCCCCCAGCTCACGCTGGAGTATCTGGGCCGCGGCCCGCGTGATGCCGAGCGGGTTGCGGATCTCGTGGGCCAGCCCGCCAGCGAGCCGCCCGAGCGCCGCCAGACGCTGCGCGCGCTGGATCTGCTCCTCCAGCGCGCGCAACTCCGTCAGGTCGTCCAGCACGAGCACCGTCCCGATCGCCTCATCCTGCGCCCCAATCAGGGGCGAACCATGCAACCCCAGCACGCGCCCCGCGACCGGGATCTGCCGATAGCCGCGTGCGCCGGCCGCCAGGTAGTCGCGTACCGATTGTGGTGCCTGGTCGCGACTGTCATCCGCACAGCGGAGCAGCGCCCGGGCCGCTCGATTGGTCGTCGTGATCTGGCCGTCACGATCGAGGGTTATAACCCCGCTATCGATGCTTTCGAGGATCGACGTGATCGAGGCTCGCATCCGCTCCGCGAGCGCCGCCTGCGCCTGAAGTTGCGTATTGGCGCTGGCGAGTTGCGTAGCAGCCTCCTGAGCACGTTGCCGCTGCCGGCGTTCCGCGTCGGCCAGGCTGCCGGCGAAGGCGCCGACGAAGAGAAAAATCACATTCTCCAGCAGATCGTTGAAGCCGTCGTCGATCATCACCCCCCACGAGAGCAGAACATGTGGGATGTAGAGGACGCTCGCGGTCAGTGCCGTCAGGACGCCACCTCGGCGACCGTACCGCACCGCGCCGACGGCAATCGGCACGTAGTAGAGGCTGCGGTAAATTGAGTGATAGGGGATGAGGTGGATGTCGGTCAGGTAGTGCAGCAGCGTCGTACCTGCCAGTGCGATCAGCACAAACCAGAGGCTGATATCGCGGAGCGCCGGGCGCGCCGGAAGCGACTCTGGGGCCGATGTATCAGCAATCTGCATACGCTGTTTGCCCTTTCACAATGGCATGTATCCCAGTACTATGTATGTAGTGCCAGGCCTTGGCACGCGCCTGGTGTCCCCGTCGCCAGCACGACCATGCCAGGACGAACGGCATCGAAGGCACGACTATCCACAAAAGACGCCACAGCAAGCGCCGGATTTCCGGCACGCTACGTGGGACACAAGTCCGCCGAATGGATGTCTTTCTTGAGAAAGTCTGTCTCGTCGACGAACAGCAGGGCAGCCTCGTCGCTCAGATGCTCGACTATATAAGCCAGCAGGCCGTCGCGCAGCGGATCTGCATTAAGGCAAACAGTACAGAAACTGCTGGATGTCCTAAGGCATCGCGTTGCCGCTCACCAAAGCCAGTTACCAGCCGTTCTTCCGCTCAGCCAGGCTCAGTAATCTTTTGAGATGGTTCTTTGCCCGCGTGCCTCCGAGCGCGCGAAGCGCGGACCGATTCGCTCCGTCAGGGCGACCAGTGTAGATGCCCATTACATAATCGCCATCATCATGACCCTCCTGCCTGCGTGGGCAAGCAGTCATGATACCATAGTACTCGTATGGTCGGGATGATGTCGGGGCCCGGTCTAAATCTGCACGATAGGCTGCATGTAACTATACAGCCGTCACGTAACAAACCCAAAGGGCCGCTCACGGAGGGATGAGCGACCCTTTCGGCTCTTGCATAGTGGCATATACATTGCACTTTTCTTTGTGGTGCAAAAGTTGGTGCTGTAGTTCAAATGGTGTGCTGGATCGAGAGTGTAAAATAAAGTGTGTAGGTGGTGTATCCTTTGATACAGACGAAGAAAAGGAGCCACACCATGCCTGAGAAGAAGCCACACACGCCACCAGCGTCGATGCCATCGGTCGAACGTGTTCA